>JAGCXX010000181.1 GCA_017961115.1 Prevotella sp.
CACATGCGTGCCGGTCATTGTGGCACTACTGATGGGCTTGGCTATGGCTCCTTCGAGCACACTGCCTTCAAGAGTCACATCGAAGGGCAGGCAGATGGTGTTCCAGTTGCCGTCCTTGTAGAGGGTGCGTTCGTTGAGCATCACCTTGCCGTGGTATTCTACATTGTCTGAAATCACCGTTGAGTTGTCTGCATTGTCTTCCAGCACGAGATAGTCGAGGGTGGTGAAGTAGGTTGGGCTGGTCCACTCTGTCTCACCTTTCTCAGTATATGCCTGCACCTCAACCATATAATCGGCTCCTGGCTTCAATCCCTTAATCGTGAATTGGGTATCGGTAAGTTCGTTTACTTCAATCCACTCGGCTGGTTCATCACCTTTTTCATAATAAGAAATATAGTCAACATATACATGATACTGGTCTGTACAGTTGTGATGGACAATTGCAATCTTACCCACTTGTCCCTCAAACTCACTTGTATCAAAGATGTACTCAGTCCATTTTGTTTCAGGAGAAAAGTCAGCACCTATCTGAACTTCTTCTTTATCCGTCACCACATATACACCTAAAACATCGGGATATTCATCGTTTTTAGCCCAGAATTTAAAAGTGCCGCCAAGTTTCAGTTCTGGAGAAATCAGCCAGTTGTCAGGGGTAAGAATATCTTGTCCACTACTACTATAACTATCAGAAAAAAAGCAAACATTATCTTCATCATCCAATTCGCCAGTGGAGCCGAAATCACTATAAGCGAGCCTCCAATTATTACCGTCCTCATCCCTGTCCTGAAAACTCCAGTCTTCGATTTGCGACTCATAATTATCCACCGTGAGGTCCCATAATAAATTCACAGTTTCGTTAGGATTATTCACCTTGTAGCGCAAGTTCCATGCATTACCTTCGGCACCATCCCATGTCACATTGGCAGTAGTGGCAACTGGGTCAACCATAAGGTTAGTTGGAGAGGTAGGTTCAGGTATGTAAGTAGCATTAATGTCGAGGCACACGTCATCGATATTCAGATAAAACATATTTGTGGTTTTGTAATGCCTGATGGCAAAATGTCCTGTTTGCCCTGCATATTTTGAGAGGTCATAAGAATATTCGGTCATCTCATGCGTAGCGGATTTATCTGCACCCACCTGAACGAATTCGTCGGGGGTTGGGTTGGAACCCACATAGACAAAGACACCGAACACTTCTTCATAATCGTTTCTATCCTGCCCCCAAGCCCAGAATGAAAGCACGCCACCAAGAGTCACCTCTGGTGAAATCAGCCAGTTGTCAGGAGTGAGTGGAGAACCGGCATCATAATCATAACTGGCAGAACAAACTAATCCCTCACCACTATGTGCTTCCATACTTCCAGATACGTTGCTTGTATTACTGAAATATTCCCAATTGTGTCCGTCGCCATCATTATCTACAATCATCCATTGCTGGAACTGCTGTTCCTCCTCGAAGTCCCAGGTAATAGCATCGGCTGATGGAGCGCCTTTTGGAGCACGGCGCAGGCCATTGTCCTTGATAAAACCAGAGGGTTTCAGCACTCGTTTGTAAGCAGGTGCTGGCACATTATTCTCTAACAAAGAGCTGTTGTTTTTGAGCAACTCTCTGTCGGTCGAGATGACTTTCTTAACCAATTGAGCACCAACTGTCATCGGAATCATCATGGATACCAACAACAATAACCATGTCTTTATTTTCATCATTAAGAATTGTATTTTAGATTTAATTATAAGACAACAAAAATCCGATAAACATGGCAAAGGTAAACAATAAAACTGTAAAAATGCTCCTTTCGGTGGAAAGTTTTTATGTAAGAAAAGAATCAAAGCCTCCTTCTGGTGTTTAAATCCTTAGATTTAAAAAAATATTCAATTTTGTTGCAAAATTAGTCATACACTTTGAAAAAGCAAACATGACTAAATCATGAATGCAAAAAGGATGTTTACCTCCTAAAACACCTCTATTCCATATTGAATTTTTAAATGTTACAAGATATTAGTCTATTTTAATCAAGTCTCCCATTACCGTGTCGCTCATCATGACACCCTTGAGAGTGAGGTGCAGATGCCCATCTTCCAAAACCAACCAGCCTGAGTCAAGATAAAGTTGTGCATTATCCAAAAGATATTCAATCATCGGTTTGCCAAACATAGATTCAGCATTTTCCAAACTGATACCATGGCAAGTGCGCAATCTGGTGGTAATCATGTCGTTGTATCGGTCGGTCGTGCTGAGGTATTCTCGTTGTGATGGCAAAACTCCGTTATTGATGTGGTGAATGTATTGTTTCACGTCTGCCACATTGCTTGAGCGACTTGACATGTCGTAGGAATGAGCGGCGGCACCGATTCCCAAGTATGGGATGTCATTCCAATAACTGCTGTTGTGGCGTGAATGATATCCAGGAAGTGCAAAATTGCTGATTTCGTAATGCTGGTAACCCGCTTCTCTCAACAAGCTGACCAATTGGTTATACATTATTATATAAGTCTCATCATCCGCTTCTTTCACCATCTGCGACTCCACCATACGGCATAGCGGAGTATTCTCCTCCACCATCAGGCTATAGGCGGAGATATGCTCTACTTCCAAAAGAAGGGCTTGGTCGATGTCATATCTCCACTGCTCCAAGGTCTCGTTTGGGAAACCGAACATCAGGTCAATACTGATGTTGCAGATACCAGCTTTTCTCAACAATCCAACGGCATGGCGTCCCTGTTGTGCTGTGTGACGTCGATGAAGAAACTTCAGCCTTTCCTCATCAAACGACTGTATGCCCATGCTCACCCGATTGACGGGGAGAGAATTCAACGTCTCAGCAAAAGGAGCATCCACATCATCTGGATTGCATTCCATGGTTATCTCTGCTCCATGTCTGACATCATAGACGTCTTCGATGGTGTCAAACACCTGATGCAGCATTTGTCGGGTAAGCAATGAGGGAGTTCCTCCACCTATATATATAGTATCCAAGACGGCATGCCCTCTCAATCGCATTTCCCTGCAAAGCGCATCGACATAATCTTGTCGCAATCCCAGCATGGTTGTGGAATAGAAACCGCAGTATATGCATCGGCTGCGGCAAAATGGGATATGGATATAGAGGCCAGCCATATGCTTGCAAAGATAATCTTTTTTTCTGCATTTTCATAAATGTATTTAAAGATTTGCGAATTTGTGGTAAATGATTTGGCTGTTTGTTGGAAAATTAGTACTTTAGTCGGCAATTTCGCAAAAGCGATTATTTTCACTTAAAATCTATCATAAATTTATGAGAGTCTATCAGACAAACGAAATCAAAAACATCGCACTCATTGGCAGTGCGGGAAGCGGCAAGACTACTCTTGCCGAGGCCATGCTTTATGAAGCAGGCATTATCAAACGCCGTGGAACAGTAGAGGGAAAGAACACCGTGAGTGACTATTTCCCCGTGGAGCAGGAGTATGGCTATTCTGTGTTCCCAACAGTATTCCATGTCGAATGGAACAACAAAAAGCTCAACTTTATTGATTGCCCGGGTTCCGAAGACTTCGTGGGTGGTGCCATCACCGCACTGAATGTGACCGACCAGGCTGTCATCGTTGTCAATGGTCAGTATGGACCGGAAGTCGGCACCATGAACACTTTCCGTGTGACGGAGAAGCTTGGCAAGCCAGTTATCTTCCTCATCAACCAGCTTGACCGTGAGCACTGCGACTTTGAGTCTATCATGAACAATATGCGCGACACATTTGGCAGCAAGTGTGTGGAAGTGCAATATCCTATTGCTACTGGAGTAGGATTCAATGCTGTCATCGACGTTCTTCTCATGAAGAAGTATTCTTGGAAGCCCGAGGGTGGCGCTCCCATCATCGAGGACATTCCTGCAGAGGAAATGGACAAGGCTGAGGAGCTGCACGCTGCCCTTATTGAGGCCGCTGCCGAGAACGACGAGGCCTTGATGGAGAAGTTCTTCGAGGAGGAGACACTTTCTGAGGATGAAATCCGCGAGGGTATCCGCAAGGGTCTCATCTCCCGCTCTATATTCCCCGTTTTCTGTGTTTGCGCAGCCAAAGACATGGGTGTGCGTCGTCTGATGGAATTCCTTGGTAATGTCGTACCTTTCCCCACGGATATGCCTAAGGTGAGCGACACCAATGGTGACGAGATTACTATTGACAGCGAGGGTCCAGAGAGCCTCTTCTTCTTCAAAACAGGTATGGAGCCCCATATCGGAGAGGTGAGCTACTTCAAGGTGATGAGCGGCACTGTTCGTCAGGGTGATGACCTCACCAATGCTGACCGTGGCTCAAAGGAGCGTATGGGTCAGATTTTCACCTGTGCCGGCGCCAACCGTATTGCTGTTGATGAACTGAAGGCAGGTGATATCGGCTGTACAGTCAAGCTGAAGGATGTGAAGACGGGCAACACCTTGAATGCCAAGGATGTGGACATTCGTTTCGACTTCATCAAATATCCCAACTCCAAGTATTCACGTGCCATCAAGGCTGTTAGCGAAAGTGACACAGAGAAGCTCATGGCCGCTGTGCTCAAGATGCGTCAGGAAGACCCCACATGGGTGGTTGAGCAGAGCAAGGAGCTGAAGCAAACCATCATACATGGTCAGGGAGAGTTCCACCTCCGTACTTTGAAATGGCGTTTGGAGAACAACGAGAAGATTCCCGTGCTCTATGAGGAGCCGAAAATTCCTTATCGTGAGACCATCACCAAGGTCAACCGTGCCGACTACCGTCACAAGAAACAGTCTGGTGGTGCCGGACAGTTTGGTGAGGTACACCTCATTGTCGAGCCCTACACAGACGGTATGCCTGATCCTGTCGTCTATAAGTTCGGTGGTCAGGAGTTCAAGATGAACATCAAGAGCCGTGAGGAAATCGACCTTGAGTGGGGTGGTAAGCTGGTATTCCTCAACTCGGTGGTTGGTGGTGCCATTGACCAGCGTTTCATGCCCGCCATCCTCAAGGGTGTCATGGAGCGTATGGAGCAAGGTCCTCTCACCGGCAGTTATGCCCGTGACGTCCGCGTCATTGTGTATGATGGAAAGATGCACCCGGTAGACTCGAATGAGCTTTCGTTTATGCTTGCTGCCCGCAACGCATTCTCCAAGGCATTCAAGGATGCAGGTCCCAAGGTGCTTGAGCCTATCTATGACCTCGAGGTCCTCGTTCCCGCCGACTATATGGGTGATGTGATGGGCGACCTGCAGGGACGCCGCGCCATCATCATGGGTATGGACAGTGAGGCTGGTTACCAGAAACTCAATGCCAAGATTCCTCTCAAGGAACTTGCCAACTACAGCATCGCCCTGAGTTCTCTCACTGGTGGCCGTGCTTCGTTCACCACCACCTTCTCAAGTTATGAGCTGGTGCCGAACGATATCCAGCAGGAGCTCATCAAGCAGCATGAGGCAGAACTCGCTGAGGAAGATTAATCATTGCATAGCAAATATTCAAAAAGTCCATCCCAACGGATGGACTTTTTGATTTGCAGACATTTGGTCTCCAGCTTCCCAATGGTTCTCAGTTGTTGTCTGAAGTGTTGAAAGGCAACCTATAGCCACAGCCTTCCTTCCATCTGCTGCAACCATATGCCGTCTTTCCTTTGATGATTACTCCTGAACCACAAATGGGGCATGGGCGGCCGAGGATGTTGTCATTGGGTACCAACTTGTCTTGTTTTTTCCTTGGTGCAGCAGGCTTTGCTTGTCTGGGAGTTTTCTTCTTCAACTCTTCGTCCGTTATCAAAGTGATTTGCCTATTGCTGTTGTCTGTAAGCACTTGATTGACAATCTCATGAATCTGCTGTTTCAGTTCGTCAATAAACTGTGAGGCATCATATCGCTGCTGCTCGATGTCACGCAGTTTTTTCTCCCAAATGCCTGTCAGTTCGCAACTTTTGAGCAATTCTTCGTGAATGGTGTCAATCAGTTCGATTCCCGTGGCTGTGGCAAGCAAGTTCTTCCTTTCCCGTCGGATATACCTTCGTTTGAATAAGGTCTCAATGATGCCAGCCCTTGACGATGGACGGCCAATGCCATTCTCTTTCAGTGCGGCACGCAGTTCCTCGTCCTCCACGAACTTGCCCGCAGTCTCCATTGCCCGCAACAGAGTAGCCTCTGTATAGTATTTTGGGGGTGTTGTCCATTTTTCAGTGAGGGTAGGGGTGTGCGGACCACTCTCTCCTTTGACAAATGCTGGGAGAACCTTCTCCTCAGTATCCTTTTTGCTGTCATCCTCCGCATTGGTGGTGCTGTCTTTTTCATAGATGACACGCCATCCTGGGCTCTTGATTTGTTTGCCCGTAGCCTTGAACTCCACCGAGTCCACCTTGCCCATCACCGTGGTTGTGGCAAACTGGCAGTCGGGGTAGAACACGCTGATGAAACGGCGTGCCACCAAGTCATAAACATGGCGTTCCATATCGGTCAGACCTGAGGCTGCCACTCCCGTGGGAATGATGGCGTGGTGGTCGGTCACCTTAGAACTGTCAAACACCTTTTTGCTCTTCTTCAATGCCTTTCCGGCTAAAGGTGCTGTCCACTGTTCATATCCCCGGAGTCCTTTCAGTATGTTGGGACATTTGGGGTAGATGTCATCACTGAGATACTGGGTGTCAACGCGAGGATATGTGGTGAGTTTGCGCTCATACAGCGTCTGGATGATTTTCAACGTGGTGTCGGCGCTGAGGCTGAACTTCTTGTTGCAGTCCACCTGCAATGAGGTGAGGTCGTAGAGGTGGGGAGGCGCTTCCGTACCATTCTTCTTTTGTACGTCGGTGACGACAAAAGGTTTGTCCTGGATGAGTGAGAAAGCCTGTTCCCCCTCTTCTTTGGTCATGAACTTACCCTTGGTAGCCGTGAATAACGTCTCGCGGTAAATTGTTGACAGCACCCAGTAAGGCTCAGGCTTGAACGCATCAATCTCCTTTTGTCGGTTGACAATCAGTGCAAGTGTTGGGGTCTGTACGCGACCGATGGACAGCACTTGTCTGTTATGCCCATATTTGAGGGTATATAGCCTTGTGGCATTCATACCAAGAATCCAGTCACCGATGGCACGGCACAACCCTGCCCGATAGAGAGGGTCGTAAAGCGATTGCTCTTTGAGGTTTTGGAAACCATCTCTTATGGCCTCGTCGGTCATGGAGGAAATCCACAGTCGCTTGACGGGGCATTTTGCCTGTGCCTTTTGCATGACCCACCGCTGGATGAGCTCACCTTCTTGTCCGGCATCACCGCAGTTGATGATTCCGTCGGCGGCCTGCATGAGTTGTTCGATAATGGCAAATTGTTTCTTTATTCCCTCATCCTCTATCAGTTTGATGCCAAAGCGTGGTGGTATCATGGGCAATACCGACAATGTCCAACTCTTCCACAGTGGTTGGTAGTCATGGGGTTCCTTGAGGGTGCATAGATGGCCGAACGTCCAGGTTACCTGATACCCATTGCCCTCCATGTAACCATTTTTCTGACTGTTAGCCCCAATGATTCTGGCAATGTCCCTGGCCACGCTTGGTTTCTCTGCGATACAGACAATCATATTCAATAACCGAGTTGCAGGTCAGTGAGAATGACAATATGGCGTTGGGAGGGGTGTGACATACGAAGGAAATGGATGTAATTGCAGATGCTGTCTGCGGAATTGCAGTTGTGGCACATGCCGTCTTTCTGGCATGGCGTATCGATGTCAAACCGCATGGCATTGATGGGAGCCGCGTTATGGCGGGCACGTTGGAGTGCGCTTTCCACATCTGCTGCCACCTTGTTGAACCCAACCACAAATATTACCCGCTTGGGTCCCCAGGTGATGGCCGCCACCCGGTTGCCATTGCCGTCAATGTTCACCAGCACACCATCCTCGGTCATCGCATTGACGCTCGAAAGGTAATAATCCACCTCAAAAGCCTTTTGGTATATGCTCAGCTTTTCCTCCGCAGTCTTGGCTTCGTCGCGGTCATATACCACATAGTCTCCGTTTTTCAATGCGTCGGTGAGGCCGATGCTTCTGATGCTCATCGAACCGCCCCATGTCACACTGCTGCCTTTCTCCATCAACTGCCTGACTTGCGCTATGATTTCATCAGCAGTCTGACAATAATAGGCATCGAAGTGACGGCGTTTGAGATTTTGGATGATTTTCTCTGCCATTTTTTGCTGGCGTTTTTCTTGGGGATTCATATGGGTTTGTGTTTAATTGGTGACTGTTTTGCCTGAATACATTCATAATTATGAATATCGGACATGCAAAATTAACCTAATCCATCCATAATACAAAAAAATAGCTCCAATTTCTTTTCTCCTCTCATTTTTAATTGTATTTTTGTATCATTAAATCGTGTCATCCATATGCAGCACTTGTGGGTGATGCCTATGAGGGGGCATTGCATTACATGTGCTGACCATTACTAATCACACCTAAATACAAATCAAGATGAGAAAAATATGTTTTCTGATTTCAATGATTGTCTGCTTGTTGGCTCAGGCACAGAGCGTTGAAAGGACTTATAATCAAGGGAAGGCTTTATATGATGCCAAGAACTACGCCAAAGCCGTTCCTCTTTTTCAGACAGCCGCCCAAAAAGGTCATAAGAAAGCACAATATCGTTTGGGCCTGTGCTATGACAAGGGAAGGGGAGTGAAGGAAGACGACAAACAAGCTTTCTATTGGTATGGACTTTCCGCCAACCAAGGTTATGCCAAGGCTCAGTATCAGTTGGGACGGTGCTACAAAAAGGGAGAGGGAACCACGAAGGACATCTCGAAAGCCTTTGCCCTTTTCTCCAAGGCGGCCAAACAGGACAATGCCGATGCGCTTTATGCTTTGGGTAAATGTTATCTCAAAGGTCAGGGAGTAGCAGCAGACAAGGCAATGGCTAAATCCTTGTTGCAGAAAGCAGTACGCCATAAAAAGGATGGAAAAGAGATATTGGCGAAGATACGCGAGGATGCCAAGGATGGGGATGAAGATGCCAAACAAATCCTCACACTCATTGGTAAGTAATTCTTAGAGATGAAAAATCCTTAATTCGTTGGTTGGTCATGAGAAAAATGATTATCACCTATTGGCTGACACTCTTGGCAATTTTGTTGCCGAGTTGTATTTATGCAGCCAATCCTTGGAAACAGATGAAAAAAGTGGAGAAGTCCATTGTTGTCCCCACTTTTCCCAACAGGACTTTCAACATTTTGGATTATCATCAATCAAAGGATACACTTTATACTGATGCCATCAACAAAGCTATCCAGGCGTGCCATATGCAGGGTGGAGGTCTTGTGGTGATTCCTAAGGGTGTGTTCAAAACGGCAGCCATCCATCTGCGCTCCGGTGTGAATCTTCATCTGGAGGATGGGGCAGTGCTGCAGTTCAGCACCGACCGCAGGCTTTATCCCCTCGTCCTGACCCGTATCGAGGGCATCGACTGCTACAATCTCTCATCGCTGATTTATGCCTATGGTGAGCATGACATCGCCATTACAGGAAAGGGGAAACTCGACGGCATGGCCACCAAGGACAACTGGCTTCATCCAGACACCATCTGGAAGGTGCCCCTTCCAGATGGCACAGAAGGCAAGGAGAAAGACTGGCTCAACCGTGCCCTTGAAGAGCAATGGCCCATGGACAAGAGGGTGTTTGAGGGAAAAATCGGCATGAGGCCACAGTTCATCAACTTTTACAAATGTAAGAACATCCTCTTGGAGGACTTTGAAATCAACCGCTCTCCTTTTTGGCTGATACACCCGCTGATGTCTGAGAACATCACCGTCAGACGTCTCACGCTCAACAGCCACGGATACAACAACGACGGCTGCGACCCAGAGTCATGCCGCAATGTGCTTATCGAAGACTGCTTTTTCGATACGGGTGATGACTGCATCGCCATCAAAAGTGGGAAGGATGATGATGGCCGCCGATGGATGATTCCTTCTGAGAACATCATTGTCCGCAAATGCCGGATGAGGGACGGACATGCAGGTGTGGCCATAGGCAGTGAGATAACCGGTGGCTGTTCCAATGTGTGGGTGGAGGATTGTGAAATGGACAGTCCGCACCTTAACCGCATTATCCGTATCAAGTCCAACCCCAATCGAGGTGGGGAAGTGAAGAATGTATATGTCAGAAATGTGGTGGTCGGGACATGCGACCTTGCCATTTTGGGTATAGAGCTCAACTACTGGCATGTGAATGAAGGCAAGTATTATCCCTATTTCCACAATATTCATTTTGAGAATGTGACAAGCAAGAAAAGCCGTTTCTTGCTGCATGTTGAGGGACTTGAGAACCGTGTGCAAGCCCGTGACATTTCATTTAAGGACTGCCGTTTCGATGGCGTGACCGAACCAGAGGTTTGTCATGTGGTCGGAACAGACAAAGTGTCGTATAAGAACGTTTATGTGAATGGTAAAATTTGGAAATAAGCATTTATGGAATACATCATCATTATCGCCGCAATCGTCGTGGTTCTTGCCATACTTTTCCTCAGGAAGGGAAAAGAACAGCCTACAGATTATGAGGAACCAGTATATAAGGCCAGCGGACATCAATGGGTTTTCAATGGGATACTCGACATTGACTGTCCTCCAGCCGACATGACACCCTTTACCGATTATGAAGGAGAAATCCAACTGATGGTGAAGAAGGGTTTTGTCCACTATGACCTGATTGTGGAAGACCAGAAAGAGTTGGCAGATAAGTTGGGCTTGTTTCGCGGCATCGCATGTTTCGATGGAGATAAAATCGTCATCCGTCATGGAAACACGACTATGGGACACCTTCCGGCAGGACTCACCTCACTCGAAGAACATATCCGGAATTCTGCCAATGAAACAGAGGCTTACGGCTATATTGCAAGCCGCAAAGGAGAGGTGTTTGGAGAGGTCTGCATAAGAAAATGAGAATCAAAATCAATTTCAGGGAAGTCATCAGGTTTGGCATGGTGGGCGTGTTCGCCACCCTCCTGCACTATTCCATCTATTGGGTACTGAAAAGGTATATGAACGTCAACATAGCCTACACGATAGGCTATTTCCTTAGTTTCATTTGCAATTTTTTCCTTTCCTCTTATTTCACTTTCAAATCAGAAGCATCGGTCAAGCGTGGAATTGGTTTTATAGGTGCTCACCTCAACAACTATTTCCTCCACATGATCCTGCTCAACCTGTTCCTGTTTCTGGGGGTCAGTGAGTCGCTCGCCCCTATACCGGTTTATATGATAGCGGTGCCGGTCAACTTCATCTTGGTAAGGTGGGTGTTTAAGCATAAGAAATAAATGCACCCCAATACATTTGGCTTTTCCCTCGTTTATTCGTAACTTTGCCACAAAATTGTCATCACAGATATGGAAAAATTCAAACATTGTTTGCCCGACATCATTGCTGTCGTGGTTTTTGTCCTGATTGCATTCGCCTACTTTTTGCCCGCTGACATCGAGGGGAGAATCCTCTATCAGCACGACACGTCTGCAGGACGTGGAGCAGGACAGGAAGCGCTGGAGTATTATCAAAAAACAGGTGAGCGTACCCGTTGGACCAACTCCACATTTGGAGGAATGCCTACCTATCAGACATCACCCTCATACAAGAGTACAGACGGACTGTCGAAGGTGATAAGTGCTTATCATCTTTGGTTGCCCGACAATGTGTGGTATGTGTTTGTATATCTTTTGGGATTCTATATCCTCATGAGGGCATTCGACTTCCGTCAGTCCCTGGCTGCATTGGGTGCCATCATTTGGGCGTTCTCCAGCTATTTCTTCATCATCATCGCCGCAGGCCATATTTGGAAAGTATGGGCATTGGCATATCTGCCGCCTATGATAGCGGGTGTTGTCCTCGCATATAGAGGTAAATATTTCTGGGGATTTGTGGTCACGGCGCTGTTCACTGCTTTCGAGGTCTATGCCAACCATGTGCAAATGACATATTACTATTTGTTCATCATTGTCTTGATGATTGTAGCTTTCCTCATTGAGTCTGTGCAAAAGAAGGAGATGGCCCGTTTCCTGAAGGCTTCGGCTGTCTGTGCGGTAGCCGCCCTCGTGGGTATCTGCGTCAATCTGTCCAACCTGTATCACACCTGGCAGTATTCCAAAGAAACCATGCGCGGGAAAAGCGAATTGGTCAAGGAGAACAATGCCAACCAGACAGACAGCGGTCTGGAGCGTGACTATATCACCCAGTGGAGTTATGGCATCGGTGAGACATGGACGCTTTTGGTGCCTAACGCAAAGGGTGGCGCTTCTGTTCCCCTTGCCGCCAATGAAACAGCCATGAAGAAGGCCAATCCCCAATATTATGGCATCTATGGTCAGATAGGACAGTATTGGGGTGAACAGCCCGGCACCAGCGGTCCTGTCTATGTGGGAGCCTTTGTTGTGTTGCTTTTCGTGTTCTCCCTCTTCATCGTGAAGGGACCGATGAAATGGGCATTGCTGATAGCTACAGTCTTGTCTATACTGCTCTCATGGGGTAAGAATTTCATGGGACTGACAGATTTCTTCATCGACCATTTCCCCATGTATTCCAAGTTCCGGACGGTGGCATCCATCTTGGTCATTGCCGAGTTCACCATCCCTCTCCTGGCTATGATGGGACTTAAGAAAATTGTTGACGAACCAGAGCTGCTGAAGAAGGAAATCAAATACCTCTATGCCAGTTTCATTCTGACCGGTGGTGCTTGTCTTTTGTTTGCATTGGCTCCGTCATTGTTCTTCGATTATGTCTCCTCTGCTGAGATGCAGGCACTTAGCCAATTCCCAGCCGACCAACTCAATCCGTTGCTTGACAACCTCAAAGAAGTCAGGAAGTCCATCTTCACGGCAGATGCATGGAGGTCGCTGGCAGTCATTATCATTGGCATGTTGGTGCTTCTGCTCTATCAGGCACGCAAGTTGAAGGCGCAGTATATGGTATGGATACTGGCAGCCATCTGTCTTATCGATATGTGGACGGTGAACAAGCGCTATCTCAATGATGCCATGTTCGTGCCGAAGAGCATCAAGGAATTGCCACAGAAGATGACAGCCACCGATGAGCAGATTCTGCAGGACAAGAGTCTTGACTATAGGGTTCTCAATTTTGCCACCAATACATTCAATGAGAATGAGACGTCTTATTACCACAAGAGTGTTGGTGGATACCATGCTGCCAAACTCCGTAGGTATCAGGAGATGATAGAGGCATACATCATGCCCGAGATGCAGACGGTCATGCCCGCCATCATTGAGGCACAAGGTGACATGGAGGTGGTAAAAGCCGACAGTATCTGTCCGGTCATCAACATGCTCAACACCAAATATTTCATCCTTCCGCTTCAAGAGGGGAAGACAGCTCCGCTCCTCAACCCCTATGCCTACGGCAATGCCTGGTTTGTGGATAAGGTGAGTTTTGTTGCCAATGCCAACGAGGAAATCGATGGGATAGGCAGGTGCGACCTTCGCAAGGAGGCGGTGGCAGACCAGTCGTTCAAACAAGTGCTCAGCGAGAGCGTGCCCCAGGACTCTGCATCACAGGTTACGCTCACCAGTTACGAGCCCAACCATCTCACCTATACCGCAGAGTCAGCTAAGGGTGGTGTCGTGGTCTTCTCGGAGATTTATTATCCCGATTGGACGGCTACGGTTGACGGTCAGCCAGCAGAGTTGGGACGTGTCAATTATATCCTAAGGGCAATTCAGTTGCAGCCAGGCAAACATGAGGTAGTCCTTGACTTCCACCCCTCTTCCGTCAAGAAGACGGAGACGGTGGCATACGTGGCAGGTATCCTGCTCTTGCTTGCCATCATCGGAGGTGGCATCAACAGTTGGCGTCACAGAGAAAAAGAAATCAGCAAATAAGTATAAGGGATTGCCCCGAAGCACATCAATACTGTCTGTATGAAAAAACTGCTCTCCTTGCCTCCCAATCTCGTGGAATGCTTCCACGACATCACAGGGTACAACCATGAGGAATGGTTTTGCACCCATGATCCTGTAGATAGGAAGTTGGGCAGTGGGGGAGGTTCTACATGGCTGTTGCGCCAGTGCCATCAGTCACAGGCGCCGGATGTCCCTTTCAATGAGTGGTTGACTGCCGAACGGCATCTGCTGCTCCATGCAGGCGGACAGAGCCGCAGGCTTCCGGCTTATGCACCATCGGGCAAGGTGCTGACTCCCATTCCCGTATTCCGGTGGGAGCGTGGGCAGCGACTCTCGCAGGACCTCTTGTCATTGCAAGTGCCGTTGTTCGAACGCATTTTTGAGATGGCACCCTCATCCTATCATACGATGATAGTCAGTGGTGACGTGTTGATTCGTGCGACGAAGCCTCTGCCCGCCATCCCCGACGCAGATGTGGTCTGTTATGGATTATGGCTGAATGATGAGATAGCATCGACGCATGGTGTCTTTGTTGCCGACAGGAAGTCTCCCTCCGAACTCAAATACATGCTGCAGAAACCTTCTTCCACAGTGTTGTCGGGCCTTCGCCACGACCATCTCTATTTGGTGGACATTGGCATTTGGCTGCTTAGCGACAGGGCTGTCAAAGTGTTGGTAGACAAGAGTGAAAGGAATGGTGATGTGGTGGAGTATGACCTATATTCCACTTTCGGTGGTGCTATGGGTACCCATCCTTCATTGCAAGACAAGGAAATCAGCTCGCTCAAGGTGGCCATCATTCCGCTGCCTGGTGGCGAGTTTTATCATTACGGCACCAGTCCGGAACTTATCTCCTCAACGGTGGAGATACAGAATCTCGTCCACGACCAGCGCGAGATTATGCATCGCTCAAGGAAACCGCATCCCTCCATTTTCATACAGAATGCCCAGACATGGATTCCCGTCACTGATGAGAACCTCAATTTATGGATTGAGAACAGTTGTATTTCAGAGCATTGGACACTTTCGCATGAGAACATTGTCACGGGCGTTCCAGACAATGCGTGGGAGATAACGCTCACACCAGGTCAGTGTGTGGATGTCGTCCCCATTGGTGAGAGCCAGTGGGCGGTGAGGCCTTATGGCTTTGCCGATAGTTTCAGGGGTGGGATAACGGATGGCAGCACCCTTTTCTTAGGCATGCCATTCATCCAATGGGCATCCGAACATGGTGTTGACACCAGTCAAATAAAAGGCAGCGAGGATATGCAGAAAGCAGCCATTTTTCCGCTGGTGGACAATCTGCACGACCTTCAACTCGTATTGAGGTGGATGTTGGGTCATTCTCAGTTGGATGGAGGACGGATGGTTTGGGAGATGTCGCCGAAATTGAGTGCTGACGACATCTCTGCCAAAGCTAACCTAAGACGGCTATGTGCCCAACGGGAGGAAAACAGAAAACTCAACTGGTCGTTTTTGGCAAATAATTATGCGCATAGCGTCTTCTATCAGACTGACCTTGACAATGCGGCATCAGAGTTTGCCCATTTTGGCATCGCTGAGCCACACCCCTTGCCGGAGGACGTTCCTTTGTTGGTGAGAATCCGTGATGCGATGTTCAGGTCGCGCTTGCGCCAGAATAAGGGTAAGGATGGTGGTGACGAGGAGAAGAAAGCATTCGCTCTGCTTAGGGATGGCCTTACTTCTTCTGCCCTTCAGGATACGCAGTCTCCCAGTCTGTCTGTGTATGGTGACCAAATTGTGTGGGGACGCTGCCCTGTGCGCATTGATATCGCCGGCGGATGGACCGACACACCTCCTTTCTGCCTGATGGAGGGAGGAAATGTGGTCAATCTCGCCATCGAACTCAATGGTCAGCCGCCCATTCAGACATTCGTAAAGCCCTGTGCCGAACCACATGTCATCCTAAGGAGTATTGACCTCGGAGCCTCTGAGGATGTGACTACTTTTGAGCAATTGGCAGATTTCCATCATGTTGGGAGTCCATTTTCCATCCCCAAGGCAGCATTGGTGTTGGCTGGATTCCAACCCGGTTTCTCTCAGGTCAGGTATGCCTCGCTCAAAGACCAGTTGCAAGACTTTGGCAGTGGTATTGAGTTGACGCTTCTATCCGCCATTCCTGCGGGAAGCGGATTGGGCACAAGCAGTATATTGGCGGCAACCGTTCTCGGAGCGCTCAATGACTTCTGCGGTCTGATGTGGGACAAGAATGAGATTGGGCACCGCACGCTTGTGCTCGAACAGTTGCTGACAACCGGAGGTGGATGGCAGGACCAGTTTGGCGGACTTCTGCAGGGTGTCAAATTGCTTCAGACCGAACGTGGATTTGCACAGAGTCCCATCGTGCGATGGTTGCCCTCCGAACTATATACACAGCCCGAATACAAGGCATGTCATTTGCTGTTCTATACCGGTATAACGAGAACCGCCAAGAACATCCTTTCCGAGATTGTGCGCAAGATGTTCCTCAATCAGCATGAGCAGTTGCAGATGCTGCGGGGGATGAAGGAGCATGCCATTGACATGTATGAGGCCATCCAGCGCAATGACTTCGTCAGGATGGGACAACTCGTAGGAAAGACATGGGTGCAGAACCAACAGCTCGACAGCGGCACGAATCCTGTGGAAGTTAAAAGACTGACCGACCTTATCGACGACCTATGTCTGGGTTACAAACTTCCCGGTGCTGGCGGTGGAGGCTATCTATATATGGTAGCGAAAGACCCAGAGGCAGCAGCAAGAATCCGCCAGATTCTTTTGTCCAACCGCCAGAATGCCAACGCTCGATTTGTGGAGATGTCGCTCAGCACCACCGGACTGCAAGTGAGCAGAAGTTAACCTTGGTGGGAATCGCCTTCTCCACCAAGGAGCGCAACATCACGGAATGGCAGTGTGACATGTAGGGACGCGATGTATCGCGTCCGAAAACCCAAAATGAGGAAAATAGAGACATACTTGATGGATGTCCGACCATAAACATCATGCGGAAACTGTTATACATCATCGTCGCAACCATCCTGCTCGCTGCCTGTGTGGGCAACGGGAAGGAGCGTGCTGCGCTCGACGCGGCACAGGCAGTCATCAACGACAGGCCTGATTCTGCCCTCGCCATCCTTGACTCCTTGGAGCCGTCATCCCAAGATTTCTCACGCGCCAACCTCCGTAGGTGGCAGCTTTTGCGCCTCATGGCGCAGAACAAGTGTGATACCGTTTTCCGCTCAGACAGCCTCCAACTCATCCTCACCGACTATTACGAACGACACGGCACACCCAACGAGAAGATGTGGGCGCACTACCTCCTCGGAAGGGCATACTATGACATGGGGGAGGCACCCATGGCACTGAAGGAATTCCTATCAGCAGGGGAATGTGCCGACACCACATCTGATGACTGTGACTTTAGAACACTGATGAGTGTGCATGGTCAAACAGCATTTGTCTATAGGCAACAGTCCATGCCAAAGGAGGAGGAAGAAGAATTGATGGCTTTCAGCCGTCTTGCATACATGATTGGAGACACGTTGAATTGGATTCGAGGGTATGAGATGACACTAGGCCCCAATTATGACATGAACGACACTGCTCGATGTCTCCTTATCACAGAAGAATGCAAAAATATGTATGAAGCTTACGGTTTGTACCATGAGGCAGCCAGCGTTTATCCTACGGCTATATACATATTTATAAAAAAAGCCC
>JAGCXX010000024.1 GCA_017961115.1 Prevotella sp.
GCCCTGATTGCTGATGTTCAATTCTGTGTCCTTGTATATCATCGCACTGCGGTTGGTGGTGGTCGAACCGCCAGTGTAGCGCCAGATGCCACCATACCAAATCCAGTTTTGCGCATAGTCGAGGCTCGCGCCGATGCTGCTTGGCTCACCGCCGTTCTTCAGTGAGGCAAAAGCCACCTCACCCCCTCTGAGCACCGTGGCACCCGTGTAGTCGTTGGTTGTTTCCAAGGTCAGGACACCTTTTCCTGCTTTGTTGAGCGACCCATCACCGCTGATTTTCCCTGTTCCTGAGATGGAAAGGGAAGCATCGCCGTTCACCACGACGGCTGAAGGCGACACGGTGGTGTTCAGGTTGACAGCGGCATTGTCGTCCATTGGGAAGAGCACCTTTGCTCCGTCTTGGAATACACCCTCCTTCCAAGCCTCTGATGTCGTATCCCATGAGCCGTCGCCACCCTTCCAGGTATAGTCGGGAGTAAACTGGTCGATATCGATGAGTTCTGCCTCCTCAAGTGATGTCTTCACCTCTGCCGTGGCGTAGGATGATTTCTCTTCTCCATTGAAAGCACATACGCGCACTTGATAGATGTTGCCTGCTTGCAGGTTTTTGAGGACATATGACTTCACGCCGGCCGCCGTGCGCACCACTTCTTTGAAAGTCCCGTCCTGACTGATTTCCACGATGAAACCTTCTTCGCCCACTGTCCAGTCACGCCATCCGATGGAGATGGAGGTGGGTGTGGCGTCGGTCTGTTCCAGAATCTGAGGAGCACGGAGATAGGCATCGACAGAAGCAGCGGTGATGCTGTTGATATAATTCTCGATATTCGCATATCCGTTGGAGGCACGTGTCATGGCATCATTTTGGGAGGGATTGGTCCCGTTGGCGTTCTCCCACTCGTCGGGCATGCCGTCATTGTCGGAGTCAGTACGCTTATTGCCCTTCCACACGTTCCATGTGGAAGGCTTGCCGAATGGCAGGATGTCCTCTGTGGAGATAATCACTCCCTCACTGCCCAGCGATTGGCATTCGTCTATCATGTAGCAGTCGACATAGTCGCGGTAGGGCAGGGATGCTCCCACGGTGGGCAACAGGTTCTCAAAGACGGTGTTGCCGGGAATGATGTCGAGGGTAGGGTAGGGGTAAGGTTGTTCTTTGAAAGTGGGTCCTCCGCCATACTCGCTGCGGGGTATCTCGTAGGGATTCAGTTGTCCGTCCCTGTTGCTGTCTTGCCAGTTGTCTGCGGCATAGATGTTGAAATCGCTGTTTCCCGACGTGCAGGCATTGCCGCCTCCTGCAGGTCCGTTGATGAATAGGTTGCCCTGGGTGTTGGCATAGCTCTTTCCCTGTGAGTCGCCGCCCATGAGGTAGCATCCGTTTTTCCAGTTGTAGACGATGTTGTTGACATACTGATGCGCCCCCTTCACCTTATTGTTGCGTGTGGCGTTGTCGCAGTAGAAATTGCGGTAGAGGGTGATGCTGTCTGCCTGCATCAGTCCGCCTGCGGAGTGGGTAAGCAATCCTTGTCCGAAGACGCAGTTCATGAGCGTAACGTTGTGCAGGTCGCCCTTGCCGTCGGGATTGATGGAGAACACCTCATCGAGCCCCCAGGCAAATGAGCAATGGTCAAAAATCATGTTGGTGCCGTTGGAGATGCCGGCGCAGTCTTTTCCAGAAGAACCGCCTTTGCCCATGCGGAAGCGCATATGTCTCACGATGATGTTGGAAGAGCCCGAGAACGACACACCGTCGCCATAGACGGTGATACCCTCGCCGGGTGCCGTCTGTCCGGCCACATAGAGATTGTTGGAAAAGACGATGCGGCTGCTGATGTTGATGACACCTGCCACATCGAAGACGACGATGCGGTGGGGCTGGCTCACGGCATCGCGCAAAGAACCTGCTCCCGTGTCATTGAGATTGGTCACATGATAGACTGTGCCCGTGCGTCCGCCGGCGGCATAGCGCCCGAAGCCCTGTGCGCCAGGGAAAGCGAGTTGCTGGGCCTGCAAAAGAGCGCAGGATAAAACCAAAATGAAGCAGACGAGTAATCTGCGGGAGAAAGTTCTGTTTGACATAATGGTGATATTGTAAGGCTCCCACCCATAAAGGGCAGGAGCCTTGATGAAAAATAATATTTAATTATCTCACGAGTACCTTGCGGGTCTTGACCGAACCGTCAGAGTAGGTCGTGCGCATGATGTTGACACCCTTGCTCAGGGATGAGGCACGCATGCCATTGATGGTGTAGACCTCGGTGCGAACCACCTGGGCTGCGACACCCACCACGGCAACGCCGTCGAGAGCGCCCTCGTCGTACTGCTGTGACTTCTCACCGTTGTTCATCAGGTACATGTCGTAGATTTGACCGCTCGACTTGGCCTGTGTGTGCAGGATGCGCACATACACCTCATCGGTGCCTTCATAGCTCAGTTGGGTGCGCTTCCAGTTGCGCCTGATGAGAGAGTAATCCACGTCGCCAATCTTGGCCCATGTCTCGCCGTCGGCGGACACCTCCACCTGCATGGTCGGTATCTCGCCCTCATTGCCGTTTCCGGCGTAGATGATGACGTCAAACGGTGCCTGATACTTGCTTGTCGTCTCAAGGCTGGCGTTGAACGGACCATCACTCGGTTGCTTGCCGAAAGTGAGCGCATTCTGTGTGATGCCCTCGGTGTCGTTCACACCAATCACATCCTCTGCAGTGTCGGGGTTGCGCATCGACGTATCGCCGATGTTGTAACCCAGGTTGAGTTTCTCCCAAGTCATCACCTGACCGATGGACTTCAATATCCAACCATTTGCCTCGTAAGTCTCAGGAGCAAAGGCATTGTAGATGGTGGAGTCGTTGCCTTCCTCGGTCTTGATGACTTCCTTGATAGACTCTTGGTTGTAGTAAGTACCGGCATTCTTGCCCCAGGTGAAGAAGTAGTTGGCATTGATAATCTCGCCAGCATCATTGGTCTGCTGACCCTTGCCTTCCCAGTCTTCGGCATTGGCATCAAAGTGTGCCATGACATCCCAGCGGATGTTGCTCTTGTCGACGCCATCGACACCGACAAACTTCGAATCAAGTTCTGAGGGAAGGAAGTCTTCGCCAGCGGCAAAGGCATAGATGGTGGTGGGAGTGGTAATCTCCACCGGCTCTGTGTATACCTTGGAAGCAGTGATTTCCGAACTGTTGGCAAAGTTGTAGTACAGGGTAGCGCCCTCAGTGGCACCATTGATGGTGACCAGCGACTTGCCAGCCTCGCGGGTGATGGCGAAGGTAGGTGAGGCAGCCTTGCTCATGATGATGATGGCAGCCTCTGCTATCTCACTGTCGAGATAACCGTCGCCCACGCCAAATGCCTTGACTGTGCATGGTGAGGTGACGGAGAAGGGAGCCTCATAAAGGGTGCTGGAGATGGTGGGGTCGGTGCCGTCGGTGGTGTAATAGATGGCAGTTGAGTTGGCTGCAGTGATGGACACGATGGTCTGTCCGTCCTGCTTGTCCTGCTGAATGTTGGGCTTGCTCACGGGTGCCACGGTATTCTTGGTGGCTGCCACGGCAGCAAGGGCCTGCACAGGCAGGTTGACGATGGCATTCTCGGAAGCTACGAGCATGTCGTCAAGTGTGAGCGGCAGCAACATATAGGCATTGCGGGTCTTGTTGTGCATGTGCATCGCCACCACGTCGCCGGCGGTAGCCAGCACGGCGTCATTGGCAAAGTAGTCACCCAGTTCCACACCGGTGATGCCGCCTTCGGTGAGCAGTTCAAGACCGCCTTCTATATCCAGTCCCTCAAAGACAGCATTTGCAGCATCCTTGACCGTCAGCACATTGACCTCAGTCTTCACGGCCTTTCCATAGCCCAGTGCCTCATAGAGGTTGGGATTGAGGTTGAGCACGGGAACAAAGGCGATGACCTGCTTGATGGTAGGCAGGTAGGCATTGTCGGCAGCGATGGTGGGGCTGATGACGATGGCGTCGTATGCCTTCAACTCCTCGGCAGTGGGTTGGGAAGCAGCCACGTCGATGTCGGTGACGGCAAAACGGCTGTCGCCGCTGATGAATGCATAGGCATAGTCCTCAGCATTGCTGCCATTGAAGAGGTAACCAATCTTCTTGGCATCCTCCACCTGAGGTGTGTCGCCCTCACCCACGGTGATGTAATAGATGTGGCATCCATTGGTGTTGTAGATTTGGATGTTGTAGGTGCCGTCCTCGTTGGGGGTGTCGGCAGCATCGGTAGGCACTACCCATTCCTGGTCCTGATAGCTGGTAGGAACAGCCACGGCATTGCCGTCAGGGCCCAACAGTTTCGTGCCCGATGTGCCGGCGCCGAGATACAGTTCCACGCCACGTGCATCCGACAGCTTGTGTGATTCCACACCCATCTTGATGGTGGTGCCTGGAGCCACATGCGGGATGATGAAGTAGTTTTTCTTTGAACTGCCCAACCAAAGGTAGGAAGCGCCCTTGTAGGGTCCGAAATCGCTTGAGGCATTGGGTTCCGGATAGTCGACAGCGATAGCCAGTGAACGGGCGGTGGTGTTGGTGTAGAGCAGTCCTTCGAGTTCGGCAATCACCTCTCCGTTGGCCATGAGGGTGGCACCCTCGGTAGCCACACCCTGGGCAGTGACCTCCCAGAAGCAGTTGTCCTTTGACAGTTCGGTAGGCTCAGTGGCAGTATTCTTCTCCACATCCGACCAGGCACCAGTGGTGGGGCCTTTGGCCGACTCAGCCTTCAAATTCTCCACCGTATGGGCACTCCATTTCCGGAAATCCCATGACTTGCGGTAGGTTTCCTGTGCGTTGGCGCTGATGGCCAGCACAAGAAGCATGGTTAAGGTAAATAGTTTTCTCATAAACTTAGTTTTGGTAAATAATTATAGATTGAAAATAGTTACAGATTGTAGGGCACCCAGTAGCCTCCATCCATGATGCGTTGTCTCACCGTGGCGGCAAGACTTGAATCCTCATATTTGGTGCAGATGCGGTCGGCGGCAATGGATGGGTCGCCATACCTCACCACCATTCTGTTGATCATGGGATAAACTTTCCCTTCGGCGGCGAATTCCAACATCGACTCATCGAGGAGTGCCATGTCGTTGAACCGTATGGTGCCCAGTTCACCTAATTCATAGGAATTGATTTTGACCGTTCGCGGAACGAGTCCGGTGAAGCATCCACGGATGCCGAGCGACGGATATTTGCGTGTGCCCCAGTTGGCCGTTCCTGTCCAGTCGCACTTGGTTGGGTCGACGGTGCTTGCGAAACCTTCCCATTCCGGCAGGCTGGGATTGAAGCAATCGTCGCCCTCACCTGCCTTGACTCCAGTATTGAGCACCGCATTGAGGGCAATGAAGCGTTTGAGGTGGTTGAGCGCCTCACAGAGCATCATGTGATACTGTGTCGCCCGGTAGATATAGATATGGCAGTCATCCTGATAGGCATTGACGCGGGCAGTACTGCCCACAGGACGGAACTTGGCGATATAGCTATTCCCGCCCGACTGTCCAAACACACATTTGTATCGGGTGTCGTTGGTGGCTGCTCCGGGATTGAGTTCATTGCTGAGGACCTGTTCCTGCGCCTTGGCTGATGGCCTGAGCAGATACAGGTTGGGATATTCGTTGGAGAAGTGCTTCAGCAATGTGTTGGTCTGATTGTTGGTGTAGTCGTAGATGATGGCAGACACCGCCTCATAGGGATAAGGCTGGCTGTTGTTCCAGATGGGAGAATAGTGGCCTGGGGTGGCGGCAGAAGGCAACCAATATACGTTGGAGCCTGGGTCGGACGTGACATTGATTTGTTTGCCC
>JAGCXX010000182.1 GCA_017961115.1 Prevotella sp.
AAAACCTTTTTGGAAAAAACCTTCAAGCCCTACGTACTCAACGTGGTTTGACTCAACTTGAACTTGCCAAAATGTTAAAGATTAATGTTAAATCTGTTAAAAACTGGGAAAATGGTATTTCCAACCCCAATATAGAAAGTCTATTCGCTGTAATGGATAAATTCCATTTATCTGCTGACGAATTACTTGGAACGAAATTCAATCATGATTGTATTGTGCTTCCAAATAATATTTCCTCAAGGGACCGTAAAGTACTCCGTGATATTATAAGCGCTGTGATTCAATCGTATTGTAATAGTATCCCTAAACAATAATCATGACCGGTCACAAAAGAGTAACCCGTTTTGTCGTGTAAGTCCTTCATTATAGTTTAACAGCACTTCAGCTTACAAGTAGGCGTACCTTGCAATAAAGTGTTCATTTACTAATTAACATAATATCGCATGATCGACGAAGAAAATATTTATGGCACAAAATGGTTAATTTAAGGCACGAAAACCTTCATTTGTTTGAACTATGGCATAAAAAAGGGCGAGCAAATAATAAGGAATATAATAGTTATGATAATTCTCTTGAATGAAAAACAGGGGAAGTTCCGCCCAATAGATGTTGGCTAAATTGGTTTCATGATACACATAACGGTAATATACCAGTGGGATGGCAATGGCCATTAATATGGCGAGAATGCAATAGATGGCACTCCTTCCTTTTGATTCCAATCTCCAGGCGAAGATACCCATCAACAGGGTAGCGGCGATACCATATATGCCCGCCAATGGGAAACCTACCACAGCTGTAACCACGATGAGGATTGCCCTCAGATGGTATTTCTGAGGCAGGCAGCGGAATGCCCATAACGAAGCGGCTACAAGTATAGCACCAAGTGTGGTGACGAAAAAATGCCCATGGAGTTTGAGGACATACACCCAGTAGCCCATGTCAACGATGGTGAGCAGCAACAGGACAACGGGGATGAGCATCAGCGTAGCCCACTTGCCGGGTATTCGGAAGGCTCGCTTTGTCAGCCACATCAGAAATAGCCAGCAGAGCATAAGCATCAATACACCCAACCATGGATAATGGAGATATTGGGTAAGATAGGTTGCCACATAACTGAGGAATCCGCCTGGGACAATCATCTCCTGCCGAAAAAACAGCGGGGTGCTCTGAAACAAATTCATCTCCTGTACCTTCCACAGAAAGAATTTTTCATACACCAGCAGGGCACATGCTATCACTGCAAGTGCCGCTACCCAGATGATGACATGATTGATTCGTAGTTTCATGATTCACTAAGACAATAGGATTGGGGTTATGGTTTCAGAACGCCGGCGATAATCTCTGCCATCTTGCGCACTCCTTTCTCGTTGGGATGGATGCCGTCGGGTAGCACCTTGTCGCTGTCATCGGCAAAAAGGGTGTGGAGGTCTATCACCTGTAAGCCGTATTCTTTCGCCACTTCCTGCTGGATGGGGATGATGCCATTGACGATGACGGAGTCGTTGATTTCCCATGTCGACTTGAAAGCTGGGATGGGAGTGCAAAGGTAAATCTGGGGCTTGACAGGAACTGTAACCTTAGACTTCTTGCCTTTTTTCTTGGCGGGAGTGGCAAGGGCGGGACAGAGTTGGGTTATCATCTGTTTCAGGTCTTGCTTGAATTCCGAACCATACTGCCAGTTCTGTGGCTTGCTGTCATTGGTGCCTAATTTGATGATTACAATGTCGGGATTGAACGCTAAAGCATCACGCCAGGCGGTTTCGTTCATGTAGGGATGGTCACCTTTGTTGAGCATGGTACGGGCGCTGACACCAAAGTTCTTGACCCAGTAGCCTTCGCCAAGTCGTTGCTGCAAAAGGGCGGGATATCCATGTTGGGGGGCCATATCGATGCCATGGCCGTCGGTGATGCTGTTGCCGATGCAGGCAACACGGATGGCATCGGGCTGGTGCACCTTGAGGTTGTTCAGCCAGTTGCCAAGGTCTGTCAGCATCTGGTCGTGGTATTTGAACCAAGGTCCTACACCAAATCCATGGTCACCGGCTGGATAGATGTGCATGGTGCACTCGTTACCTGCATTGCGCATGGCGGAATAATAGGCGATGGCATTGGTGACTGGAGGCACCAGGCGGTCGTCGTTGGCGGTAATGATAATAGCAGGTGGCGTCAGGTGGCGCTTCACAGCATTATTGGTGGAGTATTTCTTCACCAGTTCGGGATTCTTATACCCTTCCTCACCAAGGAAATTGATGCAGGAATATTTGTGCGAGACGCGTTCGTCCATGGAGATAACGGGATAGAACAGGATGGTGAAGTCTGGACGCACCTCAAAAGGAGACATGGTGGAGATGACGGATGCCAGGTGACCGCCGGCGGAGAATCCCATGATGCCAACATCATGGGGGTTGATGCCCCATACGGATGCTGAGTCACGCACTATGCGCATACCTTTCTCCACATCGCTGATGGGGATGCTGCGGTCGCCATGAGGAAGACGGTAGTTCACCACAAAATAGGCGATGCCCTGCTTGTTGAGCCAGTCCGACCATTGTGTTCCCTCGTGGGTGTTGGAGAGCATGGAATATCCGCCGCCTGGGATGCCTACAATAGCCTTGCCGCAGGGATTCTCTGGCAGGAAGGACACCATATTGGCCTCTCCGCCATCTGTCAGTTTGATGGTGAAATTCCTTGTGGTCTGTGCCTGTGCCGCTATTACCATCAGCAACAGCACAAAAGTCATCATTTTTTTCATATCTGTAATTGTTTGATTGTTCATTTTCCTCAATGGCATCAATTCTCATATCTCGCCATCGGGTCTGGATAATCGGTCTGCCGGATGGCGGTGACTCATATCTTGTTCCTTCTGTCCAATATGGCCGCTAAGGTAGTCAATTCTTCGCTAACAAAAAAGAAAATGAATAATTATTTTGTTCTATGCTCGGTTTGCATTACCTTTGATGCTCGTAATGGATACATACCCGCTGCTTGACTCTCAACTTGGCGTGCTGCTGGCTTGTGCCACCATGCCTGAAACGACTGCTTGGAACCTGCCTTCGGTGATGGTCTTCGACAAGACCATCTCTGCGGAACGGCTGCTTCAGGCTATCACGACCATTTGTGAGAGCAGGACTGAACTGCATGTACAGTTCCTCCGGATGGAGGATGGTACAATCAGGCAATATGCTGATTCCTCAATGCCAATCCCGGTCCATCACTCCAAAATGAAGGACAAGGAAGCGGAAGATTATATGAAAAAGGGATTCGTGCGCCCTTTTCAACTGTTCAGCCATCAGCCGCTTTGCAGGTTTGAGATTGTGGAGACAGAAAGAAGAAATCTGTTGTTGAGCGACCTTCACCATAGCATTGCAGATGGATTCACCATCGCACGCCAACTCATCGGCACCGACTTGCCTGCAGCATATAACAGGCTACCTCTTCTACAGCCTAAAATGACTCTTTTCGATTGGGCAGTGCGTGAACAGGAGGAGATGGAAAACCCTGCCTACACACGCGCCAAGGACTTCTTCCAGACATGTTTTGCCGATGGTGAGGCAACCCGACTCTCAACAGCACATTCGGACGCCAACGGAAAGGGCATCATGGCAAAAACCTCTCTGAGCATGAGTGCCGTGGATGATTGGTGTGCCGCCCGCAACATCTCTTCCTATCACTTCCTGATGGCGGCTTTCTGCCTGACACTGAGCAAACTGTCTCATCAGAAAAGAGTCATATTCTGCACCCTTAATCATGGACGGTATGACAAACGTCTGGGTGATGCATATGGGATGTTTGTCAACACCATGCCGTTTGTCGCCGACATCGATGGAAGCATGACTGTCGGTTTGTTGGTGGCTCAGGTCAAAAAACGATTGATGGACAACTATCGGCACCGGACATACCCGTTCACACATTTCTGCTCAGATTTGGGAATGGTTCCCAAAATTACCTTTGGTTTCCAAAGTAATGGCATATTGGAGCAGACGGTCATCAACGGACAACTATACAAGGGAATGCAGTTGTCGCGACATGACTCACAAAGCGACCTCAGCGTGATGGTCTACTCATCATCGGATGAATATGAGATCAGGACCGAGGCGAGCGATGCCTTATACAGTCAATCCGAATTGCAACGGTTTTGTTTCGCTCTGCGCCATTGCATAGATGAACTGATGCTCAATGAGAATAAGCCTATTGGAGAGATAGACTTGGTTGATGAACATCAGAAAAAACAATTGTTGGCATTGTCGGCAGGTAAGCAGACGGATATCGATATGGAGCAAACCATTGTGAGTATGTTTCTCCGTCAGGCGAAGAAAACCCCTCATGCCATTGCAGTGGATGACACAGTAAGCCAGCTGACCTATAATGAGTTGGAAATTCGTTCGCGTGCACTGGCTCATCAGCTGGTGAACGATGGGGTGAGGCAAGGCTCTTTTGTGGGACCGGACACCACGCCATGCTGTGAGTTTCTTGTCGCTGCTTTGGCTGTCATGCGCGCCGGTGGGGCTTATGTGCCCGTCGATGCGCAATGGCCTCCCAAACGGCTGAAGCATATCATCGATGACGCTGCAATACAAATCGTGGTCGATGCCTCATACGTCAGGGCACATGCCGATATGGACGAATCTGTATCTCCCATAGACA
>JAGCXX010000183.1 GCA_017961115.1 Prevotella sp.
GTCGTCTGTCCCTTCGCTACACCTGTTATGGCTATCGCCACAACAAGCATCATCAGTATGTTTTTTCTCATCAACAAAAGCTTTCTTTTTGCAAAGGTAATTAAATATCGAATAATAGCAACATATTCAAATCTTTTTATTATATTTGCGGAATATAACGTATTGAAACTATCGTAAAATACAAGTTGAATAAATATATCACCTTTCTCAAGATAAAAGTTGAACAAATACGAGACTTGAATTAACATTTAAATATATCAATCATGAAAAGAAATCTATTTCTTATAGCGGCCATTTTTTTCGGCTTGCTTTTCCTTTCTTCTTGTAAATCGAGAGAGGAACAGGTAATCAACCAGTTGGATGACCTATCCGAAAGGGTCGAGAAAAACAGTAAGAATTTTGATTCCAATGACTGGAAAAGCGCTCTTGCGGAGTTTGAGCAGATTCACAAGGAAATGGCCGACTGTGATTTCACCAAGGAAGAACTGAGGGAAATCGGTCGCAAGGAAGGCAAACTGGCTCTTATTTTGGCTAAAGAAGGTGCAAAAGCAGCAGGTAGCCATCTGAATGAATTGATGGAAGGCATCGGTTCGTTTTCCGAGGGATTCAAAGAAGGCTTTGTGAGTGAATTTGATGAAAATGACTTTGAGAAACTCGGAAACGACTTGGAAAAAATGGGAAATGACTTGGAGAAGGAACTCAATAGCCTGATGGAAGGTTGGGGAAAATGAAGTATGGTTACATACTTCTATCTCACACAATCCTATATCCATTCTCTTTGCACCAGTCGATGGCGGGACGGTAGCCTTGGGTCATAGCTTTCCTCATCCACCGCAGGCCAACCTCCTTGTCCTCCTTCACACCGGTGCCTGTCATGTGAAACCATCCGGTGGCGAATTGTGCCTGGGCATCACCGCCATTGGCGGCCAACTCATACCAGAAGGCGCATTCCTCCAGGTTGCGCTCCACACCGTCGCCATTCCAATATGCGGCACCCACATTTTTCTGTGATTGCACATGTCCTTGGAATGCCGCCTCGCGATACCATTCAAAGGCCTTGGTGTGGTCTTGTTCGACACCGCTGCCGAGGTAGTAGGCGTTGGCCACATTCACCTGCGACTGCATGTCGCCTTTCAGAGCTGCCTTGAGATACCATTCAAAGGCGAGCGTCATATTTTGCTCCACGCCATCGCCACGGTAATAGCACTCCGCCACGTTGAAGCAGCCATAGAGGTCGTCGGCTGAGGCGGCACGAAGATACCATTGGAATGCCATCTCATGGTCCTCGGTGACACCATGACCACGCATATAGCAGACCCCAAGGTTGTTCATCGCCTTGGGGTCGCCTTCATTCGCTTGTTTGCGGTATGCGTTTGCTGTATCGCGTTCTTTGCTCACAATTACAGAATGGTTTTCACTGCCTCGAGCATGCCCTTCTCCTGAATCAGGTCGAGGTCCTTCTTCACGAGCTCTGCGAGGCCGGGAACAGCATGGAGGTCCTCACCCCAGATGCTGGTGGCACCAAGCACGCCGTCGGTCACCTTCTGGGTGTCGCCGGTTGCCCAAAGCTCTTTTAGCAGTTCCATAATCTTCTGGTCGTCGTTGGGCACAATCTCTGCACCATCGGCACGTTTTCCACCCTTGTAGTAGGTGATGATGGCAGCAAGTCCCATCACCAGTCCCTGGGGCAGTTCGCCCTTGCGCTCGAGATATACCTTCACGCCGGGGAGGTCGCGTGCGCAGAACTTCGGGAAGGAGTTGAGCATGATGCTCGTTACCTGATGGTCGACAAACGGGTTGTTGAAGCGCTCCAGCACGTCGGCAGCAAATTTCTTCAGTTCGTCCATCGGGAGGTTGAGGGTCTCCATGAGCTCTTCAAACTGCACCTTGTGGATGTATTTGCCGATGACCTCATGGTTGCAAGCGTCGCGCACGATGTCGACACCGCTCAGGTAGGCGACAGGAGAGAGCACGGTGTGCGGGCCATTGAGCAGCGTCACCTTGCGCTCGTGGTAGGGCTTCTCGCTTTCGGCGATGAGCACATGCAGACCAGCCTTCTCTGCCGGGAATTCAGCACGCAGCTCTTCGCAGGTCATGTTCTCGGCTTTCTCAATCACCCAAAGGTGGAATACTTCTGCCTGTACGACGAGGTTGTCCTTATAGCTGATTTTCTGCTGGATTTCAGCAATCTCCTTGCGGGGGAAGCCCGGAACGATGCGGTCGACGAGGGTAGCACATACATAGCAGTATTTGGTGAACCACTCCTTGAATCCCTCATAGTCGGCACCGAAGTCGTCCTTCCACAGTTCGATATACTGATAGATGCACTCCTTCAGGTGATGGCCGTTGAGGAAGATGAGCTCGCAGGGCATGATGATAAGGCCCTTGGTGGGGTCGCCCTCGAAAGTCTGGTAGCGGCGGTAGAGCAACTGCACGAGTTTGCCGGGGTAGCTGCTGGCGGGAGCGTCGCTGAGTTTGCAGGCGGGGTCGAAAGCGATGCCTGCCTCCGTGGTATTGGAAATCACAAAGCGGATCTCAGGTTGGTCGGCGAGTGCCATGTATGCCCAGTTTTGGGTATAGGGGTTGATGGCACGTGAGACGACGTCGATGCGCTCGAGGCTGTTGACGGCCTCGCCATTCTCGCGGCCCTGAAGGTTGACGTGATAGAGGCAGTCCTGACCGTTGAGCCAGTCGACCATGCCGCGCTCGATGGGTTGCACCACCACTACGCTGCCGTTGAAATCGGTGCGCTGGTTCATCTTCCACAGAATCCAGTCTACAAAAGCACGGAGGAAGTTACCCTCACCAAACTGAATGACTTTCTCGGGCATGACGCTCTTGGGTGCTGTCCGCTTGTTCAATTCTTGCAATCTTTTCATTTGTTTTATAGATTAAGTTGTTGATTGTTTTTCGTAATGCAAAGGTAGGCATAAATTCCCAAACGACAAGCGTTCTTCTTGATAAAATAAACGAAAAGGTTTGCGCTGACTTTTCTTTACCAAATGATGAATCTACCTAGTTTTGAATGGATATACAAAAACCAGGATGCGCTTTTTGTTCGCATCCTGGTATAATATGAATAAGTCCCTGTATTTTATCTTGCTGACACATATTTATGCAGGGTGGCGCGGACGGCTCCGGGACCTGCATAAAGTTCCTTGACCATGCCCTCAATCTGTTCGCCAAGACCTGCTTCATAGAGGTTGAGGCCGAAGACGTCGGCACGGCTGTAGAGTTGGCGCAGGCATGAGAAGTCCTGGTCGGGTTTGCCAACCTCAAGAGGCTCAACGATGGCCTGCAGTTCTGCCAGCATTGGGTCAGGAGATGGCTCAAACGGAGTGCCGTCATCCTTGATGCCTTTGAGGTAACGGGCGTAGCCAGCCAATGTCAGAGGGATGAGTTGGAGGTTGCTCATGTCGAGTCCGCGGTCGATGTATTTCTTGATGGTCTCGCCGAAACGGATGGGCAGTTTCTGGCTCGTGTCCATAGCGATGCGCTGCGGAGCATCGGGCATGAACGGGTTGGGCAGGCGCCTGTTGATGACGGCACCGATGAACTCGTAAGGATTGAGCACGCCGGGGTCGGTCACTACGGGCATGGCTTCCATATAGCCGATTTTCTGAATGAGACTGCGCAGGTCTTCATCTGCCATCTCGGCGGAGATGAGCGTGTAGCCCAACATACATCCGTAGATGGACATCGCCGTGTGGAGAGGATTGAGACAGGTGGTCACCTTCATGGTCTCTACCTTGTCCACCGTCTCACGGGTGGTGTAAAGCGCTCCTCCAAGGTCGAGTGGGGGACGGCCATTGGTGTAGTTGTCCTCGATGACGAGATACTGCACCTCCTCGGCATTGACAAACGGAGCGGTGAAGGTGTGTTTCTCAGTCTCGATGTAGTTGTTGTCCTCAAAACCGTCGGCTGCAAGCATCTCTTGCACCTTCTGATGTGGGCGAGGGGTGATTTTATCTATCATCGACCATGGGAAGGTGATTTTTGCAGGATTGCTCAGATAGTCAAGGAAGGCTGCGGGAGCAAGACCATCATTCACCCATTTCTCAGCGTAGGCAAAGACGCCTGCCTTCACTTTGTCGCCATTGTGTGAGCAGTTGTCCATACTCTGCACGGTCAGCGGAAGTTCGCCTGCCTGGAAGCGCTCAAGGAGCAGTGCGGTCACCTTGCCCATGGCGAGGACTGGTTGCAGTCCGCGTTCCAGGTCTGCTGGTGCCACGCTGTAACCTTTCTCTGTGATGGTAAAGGAAATCATCTGCAGCGATGGGTTGCGGAAAATTTCCACCAGCCGCTGCCAGTCAGCAAACTGATAGTCGGCTTTGAGGGCTTCGGTGACGGAGGCGATGACTTTTTTCTCGATGGTGCCTGTTGACTGCAGGCTGACGAGCAGCGAGAGGTTGCCATAGGGAGCATAGGCCTTGTCAATGACCTCGAAGTCGAAGGTCTCGGCGACAATCACGCCACGGTCGTACTTGCCCGTGTTGAGTGCGTCGTTGAGGATGGCTGCGGGGAAGGCCCGGAAGATGTTGCCACCACCGAAATGCACCCATGTTGGCTCGTCATGAGTCTTTTGTGCAACGGCTTCCCTGTCAAATTGTGGGAGTTGATAGCCTTTGGCCTCCCATTCTGCGGCATTGTAGCTGCCAGTAAGAATATCGTTCAGTTTCATAATTAATGATTGTGTTTATTGATGTCAACACAGAGATACAGAGATACAGAGTTTTTCATTAGTGTCCCGTTAAAATTGGGACGAGTTTAAATATTATCAAATAGCCCCGGAATGAGGGGACCCAATTGCTCTTTGACTTCGTTGAAATTAGTCTTTTTGAACAGATCCAGAAGTGGTGTTTTGTCTGTCAATGATATGCTGAGGATTTGCAAGACTTCATATGTCGAGCGTTCCAACCGCATGTCATGCTGGACAATCGCCACAAGGCAGTAGGCGATGATGGCTGCACATATTTGTATTCGAACAGCATTCTCTGTAGTGCCCCAGAATTTCTTGATTTTAAGGTGCTGCTTCAGCCATTTGTGAAAAAGTTCAATCTGCCATCTGTTTTTATACAGGTTGGCGACTTCAAGTGCGGTCAGGTGTGTTGCATTCGTCAAAAATGCGAAGTCCCGGTGTTGTTCGGTGTCGTGGTATCTAACCAGTCTTAGCTCTTCGGGATACTTCTTGAAAGAGGCATCTTCCGTCAGTCGAATCTTCGCATCCGTAAGCACATTTTTTGGAAGTCTTCGCCTCCACCTTACACATCTGTACTGTAGATTCTTCTTGGCTCTGACAATGAAGAAAGAGTCCATCTGGTGAATCTTGTAGAGTTCCCTAAAGGCATTGTATCCACGGTCGAAAACATAGTATGAGCCTGATTCATAGGGGATTTTGTCCATCGTCTTGGAATCATACACAGATGCTGTAGTGATATGGAAGAAGGCAGGAACAGCAGTTTCCAAGTCATACAGGAAATGGATCTTGACGCCGCCTTTCCTCTTGCGGAACTTGGCCCACCAGAATACAGAGAGGCAAAGTGGTATGGTCGTTGAGTCAAACGCATAGACCTTTCCGCCAAGCTTGAAAATGTCAATTGCCCGTTTCCGCCTGGCTTGCTCCATCATATAGAAAGCAAAGTCCTCAAAGATACGGTAGTCACGATTTTGATTAGCTGTGGCTAAGGTGGTCTTGGCGATGGGTTTCCGCCCAAGTCCCAGATGATAACACTTCGACTGGTGAGCCTCCAAGGCTACAATCAAGTCTCGCAGACTTTCCCGATTGCTGAGTTGTCCAAACATGAGAGCCAACAACTGGTTCCAGCAAGTGAAGTGCTTGACATAATGGTCGCCGTGATATTTTCTGACATAATCATTGAACTGACTTCTGTTCAAAAACGAGGTGAGTTGAGAGAATACGTATTTTGAAATGTTCATACCATCAAATCTATTTAGATGGTAAAAGTACAAAATCAAATCCGTTTCACTTCAAAAACACTCGTAAAAGACTGTATTTCAATTATTTCAAAGAACGATTATTCCACTTTAACGGGACAGTAGTGAGAGTTTTTTATTTGAATGCAGTGATTGCATTGATTTTCCATAGGCTGATTCCAATAGGCCTGCTCCCAATTCCTCATGTACTTCAATGGCGGCACCTATAATTTGTCGGGACAATTCATTATATTCCTGATATTCCTTATCAGTCAAGAGTATGCTTTCCTGCATAGAACTCTCTATTAAAGAGAAAAATCTCTGTGTCTCTGTATCTCTGTGTTGAAAATTTCTCAGTCAAAGAATCCGGGTTGTTTGTATTCAATACCCAACTCACGGTCGACGGTGGCGAGGCTGCCCTGCACCTGTCCGAGGGCGAACATACGCCCTAATAGGGTGGAGCCGGCATTGTGACCGTGGCTGCTTTCA
>JAGCXX010000184.1 GCA_017961115.1 Prevotella sp.
AACACCTTTATCGGAATATAGAAAAATCAAAAAAACAAAGTAAAATATATCATCATGAAACGAAACGTATTGATTGCAGTTGCGCTCGCCGCAACCATGACGGCAGCAGCACAGAACATCGCCGTCGTCAGCCCAAGTAATGAAACAGATATTTACCAAACTCTCGACGATGCCCTCGCCAATGCAGAAGGTGGTAGTACCAGCTATTTGCCTGGAGGGGGATTTAAGATTACAACCAGTATCGATAAAAATCTTACCATTATGGGAGTCAGTCATCGTGGGGATACTGATAATGCCGAAGGAGCAACCATCATTGCAGGTAACCTCAACTTCATTGTCGGCTCATCGGGAAGCTCAGTGTTGGGAGTATATGTCTGTGGAAATATCAATGTGGGAACATCAGAGAATGCTGTGACGAATCTGACAATAAAGAAATGCAATGTAAATTCTATCCAAGTGGGCAATAGCGCATCAAGTGGTTTAGTGGTCAATCAATGTTATTTGAGGAGTTTAAGTAATTTTGGAAATTGTAATGTTCATTTGGAAAACAGCATTATTTCTTCAGCATGTTATATTAATGCTGGTATAATCAATCATTGTGTTATTACTGATGCAGGCAATAGTGTATATCATTCTACTACTCTATCATATTATTATTCTCATCATCCATTAATTGGCGTATCTAACACATCCATAATCAATAATTTCTTCCTTAGTTTTATAGATGGCAATTCTGTTAGCAATTGTCAAATTTTAAAAAATTGCATTGGCGTAGCTTCTTGGGGTAGCGATGAGGCCCCCATAGTCTTGGATACAGACAAGACATTTAATGATATCTTTTATGCCAATAAAGGCGTGAAAATCAGTTCTGACTATCGGATAAAGGAAAAGTCGGATAATTTTAAAGGTACTGATGGCACATATATTGGCATTGAGGGTGGCACCACAGGTTTTGACCCCGATGCACTTGCTCCCATCCCCCGCATCATCTCCAAGAAGGTGGACGAGCAGAGCGATGCTTCCGGTAAATTGACTATCAATGTGACAGTGAAGGCTAAATGACTTTTCAATAACCAAAATCTTGCAGTATGAACAGACTAAAACATCTGCCACCTCGGCTTATGGCCTTGCTCTTGCTCTTGTCATACTTCATAGGCATGAGGGCGCAGATTCTTGAATATTGGTTCGACGACAACTTTAAAGATAAGCGAGCCAGCATCCCTATCAGTGTTGGGACCGAATCCATGCAAACACTCGAATTGGATCTTACCGACATGGTGAAGTTCCCCTTGGGTATCCACCGACTCAACTATCGAATAGTGGCCAACGGGGAGTACAGTCCTGTCTATAGCTCTTCCGTGATGCGCATTCCAGAGGGGGAGTATTCGGAAATTACCTATTGGTTGGATGACGAATATGACGATGATTATTTTTATGAGAAAGAGAATGGCCGTCATGTCTTGAAAGGACGTGGAGTGAACGAGTCGACGGCAATAGTCAGAGGCACGGTCGACTTCTCGAAGGCATCGAAGGGCATGCATCGGCTGAAGTACCGCATCACGACCAACGGCTATGACCACGGCGTTGTCTATGAGTCTCCCATATTAATCACCGAGAAGTATAATAAGGTGGCTGCCACCGTAGTGGCGGAGAGCCAATGGATGGATGACGAGTATGCCGCGCCATTCACTATCAGCAACCCGAGTGCGATGGTCACCAGGACCTATACACTCTATGCAAAAGACTACGATGAAGGGCAGCACGTATTTCATGTGCAGTATCAGAACTCCGCCGAGGTGTGGGGCGAACCGAATGCCACCTATTTCTACAAGGATGCCTCTGGTGCTATGAAGATAGGCGTCATGCCCACGGACATCGATGGAATAAATGACGTGGAGCAGGATGGTGAGGTGCTTTGTTCTTGCGAACAGGGATTTATATATGTTGACTGCCTGTCCCCATTGCTTGCCTCCTCCGGCATCGTGTCGGTATATGACACAACAGGAAAAATAGTTGCCCAACAAGCGGTAAGCAACGCTGACGGCATCCATGCACAAATCAACGTGCAAGCCTTTTCCAAACAATTGCTTATCGTTCGTCTCGCAAGTGGAAAAGTGACGTTCGTCAAGAAAATGTTTGTTGATTAGTCGCTTGGGAGATTAGTCGTTTGGGGGATTTGACATTATCCCTACAAAAATAACTTTGGAACGTTGATGGCGGTGCAACCGTTGCACCGCCATTTTGTCATTGAAAAGTCAAGATAGAAGGCTTTCCTTTTTTTCGCACAATATGTTTTGACCTGCAACTAATTGCAGGTCTTTGTTTGCATATACTGGGCGAAAGCCTCTTTATAGGCATCGGTGACGCGGATGATTTCGTTGCCGATGTAAAGGCAGTCGTTGCGGTCAACACTTCGGATTTTGTTGAGTGCGACGATGTAGGAACGGTTGACGCGCATGAACAGCGATGCGGGGAGTAGTTCTTCCGCAGCCTTCATCGTCATATGGGTGATGAGGGGTTTTCGCTCGCCCTCGATGTAGAACATCACATAGTCTTTCATTCCACTGACATAGAGGATGTCGCTGAACGCTACTTGGCGGTATTCGCCGTCGACCTTGAGGAAGACAGTCTGTGCAGCCGGTTGGGATTCTGTTGGTCCTTGCTGTTGTTGGGTGTTCTCAGCGGATGCGGCTGCCTCGGCTGCTGCTGTCAGGCCAAACCATTGGCGCGCCTTTTCCACGGCAGCGAGGAACTTCCCGTAACGGATGGGCTTGAGCAGGAAGTCGAGCGCCGATACCTCGTAACTCTCAAAGGCATATTCCTGAAAAGCCGTGGTGAAGATGATGCGTGTCTCCTGCGGCACCATATGGGCGAGTTCCATGCCATTGATGTCGGGCATCTGGATGTCGAGGAACAACAGGTTGGGCTGCTTTTCCTTGATGGCGGCAACTGCCTCTACGGAGTCAGTGTAGGACCCTAACAGTTGTAGGTCGGGAGTTTTGGTGACAAACGACTCCAGAAGTTTGACAGCCAACGGCTCGTCGTCGGTGATGATGCAGGTGAGTGGATTCATGGACGTATGGTGATGGTGGTAGTGTAGATGTCGTCCTCTGTCTGCTGCTCCCATTGATATTGGTCTTTGTAGAGCAGGTCGAGACGGCGGCGGGTGTTCTCCAATCCGATGCCCTTGCCACTGCGGTCGGCATCACTCTTGGGGAAGTTGGTGTTGGCGCAGCGGAAGGTGATACCCTCCTCATTTTGGTCGAGCCGTATATCGATGGAGGAGGGACGATTGCTGCTCACCCCATGCTTGAAAGCATTCTCCACCAATGAGATGAACAACAAGGGTGCTATCTCCAGTTGAGGATTGGCAATGTTGAACTGTGTGCTTACGGTGGTCTTCTCGTTGCAGCGAAGCTGCATCAGACTGATGTAGTTGCGCATGAACTCCACCTCACCGCTGATGGGCACCATCGTCTGGTTGGTCTTGTAGATGGCATAGCGAAGCAGGTCGCTGAGTTGGGCAATGGCATCCTGTGCGGCATCGGCGTCAATCTGCGTAAGACTTGAAATGTTGTTGAGCGTGTTGAACAGGAAATGCGGATTGATTTGGTTCTTTAGCCATGCCAGTTCTGCCTCTGTGTTTTTATGCCGCTCTTCCTCCAATTGTTTCCTGATTTGACGGTTGTGCAGGATGTGGCGCAGCACAATGGCAGCCGAGATGCTGGCGAGATTGAGCAGGAAATAGACGAAGAGTCCGGAGAACATACCTAGCCATGCGTTCTCGGGTATGTGGACATCAGGTGGCGGACCGGGATGGTGTCCGAAGTAGAACAGCAGGCGGGGGTTGAAGATGAAGAAGACGACGATGTTGGCAAGGACGAACAGCACATAGCGGCGCTTGGCTGCCAGCAGTGGCCAGAAGATGTAGAAATTGATGAAGTAGAGCAGGAAGGGTGACTGCAGGTTGAACCACAGCATCCTTAGAAAGGTGATGCCGGACGAGGTGTTGCGCGTCGTGATGAGGGCCACGAGTGGGGGAATCAGGATGATGGCTCCCCACACGCCAAGTTGTATCAGCAACAGCCCGATGTCTTTTCTTCTGATGTTCGCCTTCATGTTGCAAATATAATTCTTTATTATGGATTGTCCAAATATCCGGCTTCCTTTTTACATCGGCATACCGCCTCCAGCACCAGCACCTGCTCCAGCACCCGTTCCCGTTCCTGAACCTACACTGTTGAGCATCTCACCCTGAGACTGCTGCTCGATGTAGTCGCTTTGGATGCGTGTCTGGTGCATGCGTGTCTGCTGACGGTTCTTGCCAAAAGTATAGCTGAGGGTGAGGCTCACGCCGCTGATGGGCACCTTGATGCTCTGCTTTTGCGAGAAGTTGCTGCCCTTGCTGTAGGTCTCCATCTTGATGCTGCCGCCTTCGGAGAGACCGGTGACGGCCTGCACGCCGATGGTCAGTTTGTCGTTGAGCAGCGATTTCGAGAGGGAGGCGGTAACCAGGTTGAATCCGCTCGACCATCCCTGTAGGGTGTAGGTTTTCGTCGAGGTGATGAGATAGGCGGCGGCTTTCAGGTTCCAAGGCAGTGTCTGCTGCACGCCCATCATAGCTGTTGCCTGCCATCCGCCGTTGTTGGCATCGAGCACGTCACTGCGCAGGTCGGTGTAGTTGAGGCCGCCGTTGAAGAAGAGTCGGGTGTCTTTGGTGGCGAGCCAGTTGAGGTATCCGGTTACACCAGTTTGGTTTCTCTTCACGATGTTGCCGTATGTGGTGTTGAGCAGGTTGTTGTCATAGAAGCTGTATTGCTCGATGGTGTTGCCTGTATAGGTGTGGCGGAGATTGACATTCAGCATCAGTTTTTGTGAGAACATGTTGTATACCAGTGACACGTTGTGGGATTTCTCCACATCGAGGTCGGTGTTGCCATATGTCAGGCTGTTGGGGTCGGAGCGGTCGATGTAGGGATTGAGGTAAGTGATGCCGGGACGTGAGATGCGCATGTTGTAGGTCAGTCCGATGTTGCGGGTGGGAGCGAGAGAGTAGGAGAGGGCTGCCGAAGGCACCAGGGTTCCATAGTCTTTCGAGAAGTTGGAGCCATTGCCCAGACGGTATTCCACATCCTGCCAGGTGTGCTCATAGCGCAGACCGGCCTTGGCACTGGCGCTTCCCCATCTGTTCTCATACTCGGCGTAGAGGGCTGCGATGTTGTTCTTGTAGAGGTAATCCATGCTCATCTGCTCGTTGTATACATCCGACAGGTAGTATTTCGAGTCAGACGAGGCACGGCGTAGCATGGCCTTCGCACCGGTGCTGAGGGTCTGTCCCTGGGCGATGGGTGTGGTGTAGTCGAGCTGCATTGTATGCTCGGTGGTACGGTTCTTGCTGATGGAGTAGCGGTCGGTGAGGTCAACCCAAGTGTTGTCGCCCATGTCGAAGTCGTTGCGTTGCTCGTTCTTTGTCGGACTATAGCTGAGTTGGTAGCTGATGGTGAACGACTTGGTGCGGTCAGGATTGAAGAAACGCTGATAGTCAATGTTCCAATTGAGTGCAGTTTGGTTGTTCTTCATGTCCATCTTGCTGTTGTATGCAAAGCCGTTGGCGGCCGTACCCATGTTGGTTGTATAGGTACCCTTGTTGTGCATGTTGAGCAGGGTGGTGGAGAGGGTGGTGTTGATGGAACTCTTTTCGTCGAGGTCATAACCCAGGCTGATATTGCCCATGTTGAAGGGGAGTTTGGTATCGGTGTCGTAGTGGGAGGTGATGCCGGTGGCTCCGTTCATCTGGTCCATGTTTACCTCTGGCGACTTGGGGTAAGAATAGTTGGTCATCACGTTGGCACTGTAGGAGAGCTTGTTTTGCTGACCGCTGACGAAGATGCCAAGGCCGGTGGCGTTGGTGCCTGCAGAGGCACGCACGGTACCATTGAGTCCGTTGAGGCTGCCGGCAGCTGCCATCTGCTTGTTGAGCACGATGTTGAGCACACCAGAGGCACCTTCAGCGTCATATTTGGCACCGGGATTGGTCACAACCTCAATGCTCTTGACGGCAGTGGCGGGCATGCTTTTGAAAATCATCGACGGGTTGGTGGATAACATAGCGTTGGGCTTGCCGTCTACATACACTTTGAAGGAGGATGAGCCGTTGACCGAGATGTTGTCCTGTCCATCGACGGTCACCATCGGCACCTTTCGGAGCATGTCAAGCACTGTGCTCGACTGTGCGTCGGCATCGTCCTCCACACGGTAACTCATCTTGTCCACATCCATCTTCACCAGTGGCTTCTGTGCCACCACCTCCACACCGCTCAGTGTTTTGGCATCATCGCTTAGGGTAAGGGTGCCGAGGTCGAGCACGGCTTTCTCGCCAAGGGTGATGGTATGATGGAGGTCGGCCTTGCCGATGCTGCTCACCACGAGGTCATGGGTGCCTTTGCCCTCCACTTCATGGCTGAACGCACCTTCTTTGTCGGTGAGAAACATGGCGACGGCCTTGTCTGTCTTACCTTGCTTGTAGATACGGATAGTGGCGAAAGGCTCTCCCTCGCCGAGTGTCTTGTCTGTCACAGTTCCTTTCACGGTGGTGGTCTGGGCCATCACGGTTGCCGATGCGATAAGCATCAGGCAGGTCAAAAATGTCTTGATGGTTTGCATATTTGTTTTTTTTGATATTTCGTCTTAATCTTCAAAAATCAAGATTCAAGCTTTATTATTTATGTCGCAAAGTTACATCAGATTGCTACAGATGCAATCTGATTTTCGACCATTCCCTGTGATTTTTCGACGAAATATCTATAGATGCTAATGAAAATAATGAAACTATAGAGACTATAGAAAAAACGTTTCTATTTTGAGTATTTCTTAATCATGCCATATGCGCTGTAGATGCCCAGCTCTCCCGCTTTGCTGAGGTCGGCGATGCCTTGCTGAAGGTTGCCGTTGTGGATGTGTGCCAGTCCGCGGTTGTAATAAGCCTCTGGCAAGTGATTGCCATTGATGGCGGCATCATAGTCTTCGATTGCTTTGGCATAATCGCCCTGACTGAAGTATAGGTTGCCCCTGTCGTAATGGATATAGGGGTCGTCGGGTATCAGTTCCAGAGCCTTGTTGAGGTCATAGAGGGCGTTCGCCTCCTTGATTTTCGCTTCAACCCCCTGTGTGGTGTTGAACTCATTGACCACAGCCGCACAAACACCCCGTTGCCAATAGGCAAGGGCGAAGTTGGGGTCGATGCCTAAGGCAGTGGTCAGGTCGTCGATGGCATCGCCGTAGTTTTGCACCACTGTGTGTGCCACTGCCCTCTGCAGCAGCAGGTACTTTGTTTTCTGCACATCGGGTTCATCCTGTATTTGTGCTGCCAGTGTGTCGGCATATGCGAACACTACACTTGACTGTTGTTCGTTGAGTGCGCTGGGGTTGCAGGTTAGGTAGAGTGTATAGCGTGGTTGTTGGCGCTGGTTGAATGCGTCTACAGCCTTGTCGAACACCTGGTAGGCCTTGACGACATTGGCGTAGCGCATGTACGACAAGTGGTACATGGGCATATAGTCAAGGTCAACCTTGCGGTTCTGCACCTTACCCCTATAGACACTCTCATACTCATGTTCGATGGCTTTCGGTTCCTCATCCTCCACCACTACATGGTTGTATTTGTCAAAGTCAATCTCGCTTCTCTTTCTTGTCTGCTTGATTTGACTCTTCGACCATCTTGGCTGTACGCCGATACGCTTGTCCATTTGTGCCTTGAGGATTCTGAACTCATCCATCTCAGCCTGTCCGGTCATGCCCAACCGACGGTAGCACTCTGCACGGCGGTAGAGTCCTTCCCAGAAATTGGGGTATTGATTGATGATGGTGGTATAGTCGCGGATGGCTCCCCTTAAGTCACCCGTCTTGTGGAGGAGCAGTGCGCGGTTGAATACCGACATGATGTTGTTGGGCTCCATGCGCACGATGAAATCGAAATCCTCGATGGCACGGTTGTCGTCGCCCACCTGCACTCGAAGGATGCCACGGTTGTAATGCGCGAGGAAATTGTCGGGGTCGATTTCTATGGCCATGTCATAATCCGCCATCGCTCCTCGGAGGTTGTTGGTGTTGAGTCTTGCCAAAGCACGGTTGACATAGCAGCCTACCATCTTGGGCTTGAGGTGAATCACCTGTCCAAGTTGTTTGTCTGCTTCCTTCCATTTTTGTCTCGACAGACTGATGTTGGCGCGCGTCAGCCACGACTCCCAGTCATAGGGGTCGATTTCGAGAGCTTTGTCGAGCCATCCTGCCGCCGCCGTTGTATCGTTCTGCAACAGGCAGATGCCCGCCTTGACAGAGTATGCACGGGCATACTTGTCCCATTTGTGGATGATGGTGTCCAGTTCCAGTTGTGCGCGGTCGTAGTCTTTCAGTTCGATGCGGCACAGCATACGGTTGAACCAGAAGTTTTGCGCCGATGGTTCATCGCGCAGCGCACGGTCATAGTCAGCGATGGCCTCCTCGTATTTCTTCTCCCTGATGCGGCAGAGGCCTCTCAGTTCGTAGATGCTGGTAACGTAAGGATTGAGGTTGATGGCCTCGGTGCAGTCGCCTTCTGCACCAGCAAAATCATCAAGGTAATATTTGGCTATTCCGCGGTAATACCATGGCTCATAGAGATAGGGCTTCGACTGTATCGCCCTGTTGAAATGTTGGATGGCAAGCACGTAGTCCTCATAAAACAACGCACTTCTGCCACTCATAATGAGTCTGTCGACATTGAACTGTGCAGACACCGTGAGTGGCAGAAGTGCCAGAAAAAGGAATACGCTCCGCCTGTCCATGGCAGCCGTTGTTATTTCCTCAAGGCGGGTTTGGTGCGATAGGAGCAACTGTACCGTCCCTGTAGCAGAGCCTTGGTCTTGCTCTTGATCATGGTCTTGCGGAAAGGCGAGATGCGGTCGATGAACACCTTGCCGTCGAGATGGTCGAATTCATGCTGCATGACGCGGGCGAGATAGCCGTCCACCCACTCGTCATGATTCTGCCGCTCCTCATCCTCATAGGTCACATGGATGCGTGTGGGCCTTGTCACCTTTTCATGGATGCCGGGCAGACTGAGGCATCCTTCCTCCATCGTGTCGGTCTCCGTGTCGTCGAGTTCCACGATGTGGGGGTTGATGAAAGCCTTTCTGAAGCCTTTGTATTCAGGCATGTCCTCGGACAGCACATTGAGGTCGATGACCACCACCCGGATGCTCTTGCCCACCTGAGGCGCGGCAAGACCAATGCCCTCCGACTCGTCGAGTGTCTCCAGCATGTCTTGGATGAGCGTCGGTAGTTCGGCGTAATCGGCGGGGATATCCTTGGCCACCTTTCTCAGCACCTCCTGTCCATATATATAAATAGGTAATATCATTTTCTTCTTGATTCCATATAACTCTGAAGGATGATAGTCGCACTGATTTCGTCAACGAGAGCCTTGTCCTGCCTTGCCTTCCGGCGCAGTCCGCCGTCAATCATCGCCTGATGTGCCATCACCGACGTGAACCGCTCATCATAGAGTTTGACAGGTATCATCGGAAACTCACGTTCCAACCTCTTGACGAAAGCCATCACTCTCGGAAGGTTCTCACTGGGTTGTCCGTTGGGTTGCTTGGGCTCACCTACCACAATCAGTTCCACCTCCTCGTGAGCAAGATAGTTGCGCAGCCATTCCATCAACTGAGATGTAGCAACTGTCGCCAACCCGCCTGCTATAAGCTGAAGCGGGTCGGTGACAGCCAAACCGGTGCGTTTCTTGCCGTAGTCAACCGACAGGATTCTGGCCACGCGGGATATTATTGTCCGTAGAAGAGGAGCCAGGCATCAGGATAGGTGTTGCGCAGGTTGTTGCGGCTCTGCACAGCACTTCCTTTGTCAGCATAAGTTGAGGCAACAACACGATACATATCGCGGGCTGAGTTGTAAGCCAACTGTGCGTCGTATCCCTGTGAGCGCAGGCGTGAGACGAGGTTGTCTGCATTCGACCTGACGGAGAAAGAGCCAACCACAACGCTGTAGGCCTTCAGACCTGAGCCGTTGACCACCCTGACGTCCTCGGAGCGCACCGACACGTTGTCGTAATTGTTGTTGTTATTGTTGTTGTCAGTCACGGGAGTGTCAACGAATGGGGTCACTACAGGAGTGTCATCATAACCGCTGTTGTCGGTCACATTGGCGGCATCCTGAGCTTTAGCCTTGTCATAGGCTTTCCTGTACGCACTTTCCTTGGACTTGCAACTACTAATAGCGAGAGCCACACAGAGCCCTGCGCAGATAACCATGTACTTCTTCATTTTCTTAAGATTATTGATAATTAAATTAAGTAAGATTGTCACACATATTCTATTTCACGGGCGAAATTACACAAAAACAAACAAAATCTATTGCTCAAGGTATATAAAGTTTGTTAAACTTGCAAAATACAACATTTTTAACAAAAAATGACGGACAAAAAGGGGTTGTTTTGAAAATATTTAGTACATTTGCTTTCGAAAACCGCCTTATGCGTCATCACCCTTCCCAAGAAGGGTTCCTCGCAGGCAACATAACCATTATTAACCAACAAATATCACAATTATGAAACAGCTCAGTTACATTGGTGCATTCATTGGCGGTGCCTTGGCAGGCGCAGCTCTCGGTATCCTCATGGCTCCCGACAAGGGAACGGACACCCGCACCCGTATTTCAGACACCGTTCAGGACTTTTTGAAGAAGCACAACATCAACATCAACCGTAAGGACATGGAAGACTTGGTGGACGACATCAAGGATGCCGCTACCGCTGAGGAGTAAAACCGTGCCACCATGCTGTCCAGCGACAACAACATAGAGACCATTGCGCAACTGGTGGAATCTGCCAAGCGCTACATCGGCGTGAAGTCGGAATACGTTAAACTCGACATCATCGAGAAGGTGGTGCGTCTGCTGACCATAGCCACCATCACTTTTATCGTGTTCTTCATCGTGCTGCTGATGCTCATCTACGTGTCGTTTGCCATCGCATACGCTCTTGCCCCCGTGGTGGGAACGGTATGGGCGTTCGTCATTGTCGCCGGAGTCTATCTGCTGCTGCTCATCCTCTTTATCGCCAAACGGCGAAGTTGGATTGAGAAGCCTCTTGTGAGATTCCTTGCAGAACTATTATTAAGCAAATGAAGCAGAATGACCACATCATCTCCAAACACATACAAGTCGCTTGACGACATCCGTGCCCGAAAGGCAGAACTGACTGCGCAGTTGCAGGATGGCAACACGTTGATGAAGACACAATGGAACACTCTGTTTCACAAGCCAAAGAACAACACCCCGTCAAGGCGTGTCACCACTTTCATGACCACCGGTGCCACCCTGTTCGACGGTATCCTGCTGGCTTGGAAACTCTACAACCGTTTTGGTGGCGGAAAAAGCCGTAAAGCCACAAGACGGAAAAGTCTGATGGCAAGAATTCTCCAGTGGTGACAGCGAACTGCAAACAGCATCCTAACTACCAGGGGGGCCACAATGGTCCCCCTGTTCATTAAGAAAGACATGACCCTACATCTCACCCCAAAACGCTTCATCCTCATCGCTTTGGCTGGTTGCCTAAGTGGATGTATCCTACCACTTCATGCCCAGCCTCACGATTGGGAAAACCAGCATGTGCAGCATATCGGCAGGGAACCCGCACGGGCTGCCTTCTTTTCTTATTGTGAGAAACCCGGCGACCGCCAGTTGTCGCTCGATGGAGAGTGGCGCTTTCATTGGACCAAGACACCGGATGAGCAACCCGCTGGTGCTCACCGCCCCGATTTCGATGACTCTGCATGGGTGCGCTTCCCCGTTCCCGGCGACTGGGAGATGAACGGATACGGCACGCCAATCTACAGCAGCAGCGGCTATACGTTCCGTATCGACCCTCCGAGGGTGATGGGAGAGCCACGCCGAGACTACACCGCATGGGAGGAGCGCAACCCCACCGCCATCTACCGGCGCACATTCAGCATCCCCGCTGCATGGCAGGGACAAGAGGTGTATGTGCGTTTCGGGGCCGTCAGCAGCGCATTTTATGTTTGGGTCAATGGTCAGTTGGCAGGCTACTCCCAAGGGAGCATGGAATCTGCTGAATTCCGCATCACCGACCTCATCCGACATGGCGATGACAACCAGATGACGCTGAAGGTGATGAAATATTCCGACGGCAGCTATTTGGAAGACCAGGATATGTGGCGCATCGCCGGCATCCACCGCAGTGTCACCCTCTTCGCCACACCATCAATCCGCATCCGCGACCTCGGCGTGCGCACCCTCCTCGACAACGACTACCGCGACGCACGTCTCATCATTCGCCCTGAACTGTGGGTCAGTAGCCGTCAGCGTGGTGAGGGTTATGCTATAGAGGTACGCCTATACGATGAGGACGGCAAGATGGTGCTCGACAGTGCCCTTCGACATGATGCCGCCACGATGCTCAACCTCGACCATAAAGCCGCCATCATGAACGACCGCAACCCGCAGCGCGGATATCCCAAGTGGGGGTGGTTGGAGACAACCCTTCGCAACCCCCACAAGTGGAGCGCAGAGCATCCATATCTTTACACCCTCCATGCCACCCTTACCGACTCTCTCGGACGGGTGATGGAACAGTTGACCACCAAGGTGGGATTCAGACAGATAGATATCCGTAGCGGTGAGATGTTCGTCAATGGTAAGAAGGTGCGGCTTCGTGGTGTCAACCGCCATGAGATGGACCCGGAGACGGGACATGTGATGACAGAGGAACGTATGCTCCAGGACATCCTGCTGATGAAACGTGCCAACATCAATGCCGTGCGAACCTGTCACTATCCCAATGTCGAACGGTGGTATGAGTTGTGCGACAGCTTCGGTCTCTACGTGCTCGACGAGGCAGACATCGAGGAGCATGGCCTGCGCGGACAGCTCGCCAGTGACCCCACTTGGGCTGCCGCATGGATGGACCGTACCCAGCGGCTTGTCATCCGCGACCGCAACCATCCGTCTGTCATCATGTGGAGCCTTGGCAATGAGGCGGGGTGGGGCACGAATTTCGCCGCCACGGCTGCATGGATACATGAGTACGACCCCACACGGCCCGTTCATTACGAAGGGGCACAGGGCACAGGAGCCGAGGAATGGGGCAAACATGGCGACCCTGCATACGTTGATGTCATCTCTCGTTTCTACCCCCGCACACAAGACGATTACCTCAATCCTGGTGTGAAGGACAACAACATGGAGCGACCTGAGAATGCACGGTGGGAACGGCTGCTCTCCATCGCCCGCGACACTTCCGACCACCGTCCGGTGCTGACCAGCGAGTATGCCCATGCCATGGGCAATGCCTTGGGCAACTTCCGCGAATACTGGGATGAGATATACAGTCATCCGCGTATGCTCGGCGGCTTTATATGGGAGTGGGCTGACGAGGGTATTTTTACCATCAGAGACGGCAAGCGAATGACTGCCTATGGAGGTGACTTCGGCGACAAGCCCAATCTCAAGGCCTTCTGCGTAAAAGGCATTGTGAGCAGCGACCGGCAGACCACACCCAAATATGAGGAAGTTAAAGCTGTCTATTCTCCCATCC
>JAGCXX010000185.1 GCA_017961115.1 Prevotella sp.
GCTGTTCCGCGAGTATGGCAACTGGAGAAACAAGTTCTGGCAGTGGTGTGCTGCTCAAGCCTACGGAGCTTACATCGTCCATCTGCTGTTGATGCTCGTCTTGCAGCATGCGGTTGACGGCATCTGGATGGGAGCTTTTGGCAAGTTCATGTTCATCGGAGTCGCCATTACCATAGCATCCTTCGGGTTCACCTGGCTGCTGCGGATGATTCTGGCGCAAAGAAGGTACTTTAACTAAATGATTGGTATCACAGTAATATGAATATACTGATTCTTTCAGGCAGCCCGCGAAAGGGCGGCAATACGGACCTGCTGGTAGAGGCATTCACCAAAGGTGCCTCGCAGAAACACCATGTCGAAGTAGTTTCTGTTCACGACTATAAGGTCAATCCCTGTATGGGTTGTAACGCTTGTTTCAACAACAATGCCTATGCTTGTGTACAGAATGACGATATGCCGCTTATCTATGAAAAGATGAGCCGGCTGACATGCTTGTGATAGCCTCGCCAGTCTATTTCTACGGACTGAGTGCACAGATGAAGGCTTCGAGAAAGGGCTGGAGCGGCCCTCTCCAGAGCAACGGTCGGCCTTCCTTTCAGAATGCGGAAAGAACTGTGTAAATAGGGTCGCTGTCTGTTTACCAAAAACTCCATGAGCGTGCCCAGGACGACATGGACACCTTATTGCTGTTGATAGGAAAAAACAGAAATGTTTTGGCTTTTCACCTAATTTGCCGTACCTTTGCATGACTTTATTGGACGAAGCCCCAAAAGGCTCGACAAATATAATTCAACTAAACTTATTATCAACTATTTAATGAAAAGATTGTTCTATTCAGCAGCAATATCGTCATTGTTGCTACTCCCCTCAGCGGCGGGGGCTCAAGTCACATCAATTGCACAGACAACACAAGAAACTCAACTTCCACAGGCCGTCCAAACCATTCGCGGACAAGTATGCGACGTGGCCTCAGGAGAACCGATGATAGGTGTTACAATCACGGTGGAGAACGGCATAACACTGGCTACGGTGTCGGATATCGATGGTAACTTTATTATAGAGAATGTCTCCGTGGGCAGACATTCTGTCAGAGCATCTTATGTGGGCTATGAATCTGTAGTGCTCAAGGAGCAACTGCTCTCTTCTGGAAAGGAGTTGGTGTTGAACCTTCGTATGCGTGAGAATATCTCAGAATTGGGAGAGGTCGTGGTCAAACCCCGGGTGAACAAGCAGATGCCGCTCAACGAGATGGCTCAAGTAGGTGCCCGTATGTTTAGCGTGGAGGAGGCCACACGTTATGCCGGAGGCATGGCAGACCCTGCACGCACAGCCTCGATGTTTGCAGGTGTGGCTACAGGTGGCGCAACCAACGGCATCAGCATCCATGGCAACTCACCGCAGATGCTGCAGTGGCGCGTGGAGGGTGTGGAGGTCAACAACCCCAACCACTTCGCTGAGATTACAGAGGCTGGTGGTGGTATATTTACTTCGCTCAATGGTACGGTATTGGCCAACAGTGATTTCCTCACAGGAGCCATGCCAGCAGAATTTGGCAATGCCCTCTCAGGTGCCTTCGACATGAAGATGCGTTCGGGCAATAATATGAAGTATGAGCATGCTGTGCAGATTGGCACCTTGGGCGTAGACTTCGCCTCCGAGGGTCCGTTGGGCAAAGGTTCTAAGGCATCCTACCTAATCAACTACCGATACAGTTTCCTAGAGATAGCCAAGAAACTCCATGCCATCAATATGGAGAAGGAGACGCTCGACTACCAGGACTTGAGTTTTAAGTTGAATATGCCCACCACAAAAGCAGGCACTTTCGCCGTGTGGTTCACGGGTCTCATCGACAACTACGAGAATGAAGTGCCCGACGTGTCGGATTGGGAAACACTGTGGGACATGAACGATTCATGGTCGCGTCAGCGCAGTTGTGCTGGCGGTTTGACCCACACCTACCGTTTCAGCACAGGCGGCACCTTGCGCTCCAACGTAGCATTCACTGGTTCCTACACTCGTTTGAAACAAAACGATTACGACCAACAGATGACCAAAACACCCGATATGGACGGTCGCAACGCCTCGTGGAACGTCATCATCAGTACACAGCATCAGCATAAGTTCTCATCACGCTATACAATGCAGAACGGATTTGAACACCAACACCTGGATTTCCACACATGGCTGGATTGGGTGCAAACAGTGGGCGGTCCCCTGTTCCGCGTCTATGAGTCGGAAGGCAACACTGGCCTGACTCGCTTCTACACCAACCACAAACTGGCACTGAGCCGTAGGCTTTCCACGGTGGCAGGTGTGAACGTCATGTGGTTCAACCTCAACAACCAGTGGCTTGTAGAACCTCGCGTCAGCCTGCAGTACAAAACCTCGCCATCAAGTACCCTATCCATAGCCTATGCCATGAACAGCCGCAAGGAAGCCACCGACACTTACTTCGTAACGATGGATAGTAAGAATCCCAACAAAGACCTCGGACTCACCCGTTCACACCACATTTCTGCCTCATTTGCCCAGCGTCTGGGAGAGAATGCCATGTTGAAGATTGAACCCTATTGGCAATGGCTCTTCGACGTACCCGTGGAGTTGGGTACGACCTATTCCATCCTCAACCATAACTTGTTTTTCCAAGACCGTGCCATGGTAAACAAAGGTGCAGGCCGAAACTACGGTATTGACTTCACAATGGAACGATATCTGAAGGATGGCTTCTATGGTATGTTGACGGCTACGCTATACAAGTCGGAGTATCGTGATGCACAGGGAGAATGGCATCACTCACGCTACGACCGACGCTATATCACAAACATTGTTGGTGGCAAGGAATGGATGATGGGACGTGCCAAGAAAAATGTTTTCGGGCTCAATGGCCGACTAACCCTGATGGGTGGCGACCGCTATACCCCCATTCCCGAGGGCACCACCTTCGAGGATATCATGCAGCGACCCGACAAATCGATTCCGATGGATGACGGTCTTGACCCTTTTTCTAAGCAGAAAGGTCTCAATGTCGGTTATGCCTTCTCAGTGAAATACACCATCAACAAGAAACGCATCTCCCACCACTTTATCTTGGAATACCTACAGATGCGTACCTTCCAGGGGCAGACATTCAACTTGGAAACCCATAAGATTGTCGATAAGTACACTTCACTTACTTTCCCCAACATCGCATACCGTGTAGAGTTTTGATGTTTCAAAATTATAGTATCAGTCCTTTGATGATTTAGTATCTCACGTTCTGCAATTTCACTATAGCGTAAGAGGTGGCAGGCATATGAACAGTCATGTCACCTGTCTTTTTGTTGTGCTCAATATTGAAACGGTCACCAGCAAGTAGTTTTGTCTTGCTGAATTTCACATTGACGTGGAAGGTGGCATCTGAAGCCTCTGCCTTTGGATTGAGCATCACCAACACCACCTCTTTTCCTGCAGCACGAGCATACACGAAAGGATATACGGAGGGTGACGGTTTCTGGACATCTGCCGATGGATAAATGGGCACGAACTCTGCGTAATTGGCGAGAGCAGGTTCGCTGTGTCTTAAAGCAATGAGTTGTCGTGTCCTGTTCAGCAATGAAGTTGGATTCTTCTCTTGTTCAGCCACATTGGGCGCATTTGGGGACGGGTCAACAGGGAGATAAAGTTTGGCGGCGTCTCCATCAGAGAATCCTAAGTATTTGCCATTGGTCCACTGCATAGGAGTTCGGGCACCATTTCTCGGTTGATATGCCCCCTCGACCTGCGGCCAGTTGTTGGGCAGTTGTTTCATTCCGATTTCATTGCCATAATAGATGAAAGGCACCCCAGGCATAGTAAAGCCAAAGGCATAAATCATCTCCAGTTCCTTGTCGCTGCGTCGGTTTCCGAGCCGGGCATTGTCGTGATTGCCCAGCGGAAGACTGATATAACCCTTACCTACTGTCTTCTCATACTGGTCCATGTAACTTCTGAGAAAAGCGGTGATGTCACCCTTTCCCTCAGCATCAAAATAACTGTGTCCCTCACTGACGCCGTTGAGTATTCGCCAACTCTCTTTTTGGAACAAGTCATTGTAACCATTAAACCAATGGAAGAAATCAACATGGAAGCAGTTGTCGAGTGCATCAGCGGGGTACGACCATTCAGCCACCATGAATCCCCTTGGATATTCTTTCTCCAGCAGTTGACGAATCTCCCGCCAGAAGAGTTTGGTCTCATTCTCGTTGGTGTTGAAAAACTGCTCATTGCCTCTCACCCTTCGAGTCTTTACCAATGCGCCAGCCATATCGGCACGGAAGCCGTCTGCTCCCATGTCCATCCAGAAACGCAGCACGTTTTTCAGGTCCTCGCGCATCGCCATCACATCGGGATGATTGGTGGGTAACTGCCAGGGTTGTTCGGGGTCGGGATTGGAGAATCCAAAATTAAGGGCAGGCTGGCACCAATAGAAATTGCGCATAAACTGTCCGTTGCGCTGTCCGTAACCCTTAATGAAAGAACCCGCGAACTCACGTGGTGGGTCCACCCAGTTGGTCTCAGTCCATATATAGTAGTTGGAATATTTGTTCTTTTCCTGTTTTTGGGATTCTACAAACCACGGATGGTCGATGGCCGTATAACTGATGACATAGTCAAAGATTACATGCATCCCACGCTTATGTGCCTCCTCAAAGAGTTGGCGGGCATCCTCATTGGTTCCATATCGGGGAGCAATCTTATAATAGTCGCGGATATCATATCCCGCATCATTAAATGGTGAGTCGAAGAACGGGTTGAACCAAATGGCATCCACACCAAGGCTCTTCACGTAGTCGAGTTTGCTGATGATACCCTTCAAATCACCGATACCATCGCCATCTGAATCACAAAAAGTCTGTGGATAGATTTGATAGAACACGGCATTCTTTGCCCATTCAGGAACTTTGGGCACCTCGTAATTGCCTGTGATGGTCTGAGCCGATGCTGCGAATGCCATTGATGCAGAGAAAAACAAAATGGATTTTCTAATGTTCATGGTGAGATATCCTTTAGTATTCTGATTGACTTTTAATCTCCAATGCAAAAATAGGTAAATTATCCTAAAAAATCAATTGAATACCGCATTTATTTTTTAATTATTCATTAACTTTGCTTGCTCTAAAGAAAAATAACATCATGACACCTTCAAATACAGACAAAGAGGAAACGACAGTCCAGGAAAATCAGCCACAGTCAGAAGCGCGCAAGAATCCTTTTTTTGAGCCATTCGACACCCCCCATGGCACCTATCCTTTTGACAAAATTCAACTTGAGGATTATGAGCCTGCCTTCATCGAAGGCATCCGCCGCGATAAGGAACAAATCGACAAGACAATCAACAATCCCGAGAAGCCTACTTTTGATAACACCATCATCTGCAAGGATGATGACCATGTGTATTACGGCCTGCTCGACCGGGTTTCTACTTTATTCTTCAATCTTCTGAGTGCGGAGACCTCTGACGAGTTGGATGCTCTTGCCCAAAAGATAGAACCGCTTCTCACTCAGCACCACAACGATGTGATGCTCAACGAGCGTTTGTTTGAGCGTATCAAATATGTTCACCTCCACCATCGCCGCCTCACTCCAGAGGAGAAACGTCTGCTTGACAACACCTACGAAGGCTTTACCCGCTGCGGTGCTCTCCTCGATGAAGAGGGCAAAGCCCGTCTGCGGCAACTCAACGAGGAGAGCAGCATGCTCTCCCTTCAGTTCTCTCAGAACTTGCGCAAAGAGCGGAAGGCATTCACTCTGCATTTGACCGACGAGGCCGACCTTGCCGGACTCCCTGACCGTGTACGAGAAGCTGCCGCAGAAGAAGCCAAGGAGCGCGGTCTCGATGGATGGGTGTTTACCCTTGATGCACCAAGCATCGGTCCGTTCATGAAATACTCCACACGCCGAGAACTCCGTGAGCAACTCTATATGGCCAGCAACACAGTATGTACCCATGACAATGCAGAAAACAACATAGAGATTTGCAAGCGCATCGTCAACGTGCAACGTGAGCGTGCTCAGTTGCTCGGTTTCAAAAATCTTGCCGACTTTGTACTTCGCCGCCGTATGGCAAGCAATGTGCGCAATGTATATCGGCTGCTCGACCAACTGATTGATGCTTACAAGCCTACAGCCTTAAAAGAGATAGCGGAAGTGGAGCGCCTTGCCCGTAGGAAAGAAGGCAAAAATTACCATTTTGAGCCTTGGGACCTTGCCCACTATTCCTATCACTTGCAGATGAAGAAGTACAACATTGACTCCGAGATGTTGCGCCCCTATTTTGAACTTTCCAAGGTGACCGAAGGCATTTTTGGTCTTGCCAACCGCCTTTACGGCATCACCTTCCGCGAGAACAAGGATATCCCTGTCTATCACCCCGACGTGAAAGCCTACGAGGTGTTTGACCAAGACGGCAGCTACCTCGCCGTGTTCTACGCTGACTTCCATCCTCGCAAAGGAAAGCAGGGAGGTGCTTGGATGACCAATTACCAAGGGCAATATATCAACACTAAGGGCGAGAACATCCGCCCGCATGTGAGTGTTGTGATGAACCTTACAAAGCCCACTGAGAGTCAACCTTCTCTGCTGAGCCTTGGAGAGGTGGAGACCTTCTTGCATGAGTTTGGGCACTCCCTGCATGGCATGTTTGCCAACACCCGGTTTGAGAGTATGTCAGGCACCAGTGTGTGGTGGGACTTTGTGGAACTTCCCTCACAGTTCATGGAAAACTACGCGATGGAGAAAGAATTCCTTCGCACCTTCGCTTTCCATTACAAAACAGGAGAGCCATTGCCCGATGAACTGATTGAGCGCATTATGAAGAGCCGCAATTTCCAAGTGGCTTATGGTTGTCTGCGCCAAGTGAGTTTCGGCCTTCTCGACATGGCCTACTACACGCTCCGCGAGGAGTTCACAGGCGATTTGCTCGAGTTTGAGCAAAAAGCATGGGCCAAGGCAATCATTCTGCCCCAGCAACCCGGCACTTGCATGACTACCCAATTCTCACACATCATGGCAGGTGGCTATGCATCAGGCTATTACAGTTATAAATGGGCAGAGGTGTTGGAAGCTGATGCATTCAGCGTGTTCAAGAAGCATGGCATTTTCAACCGAGAGACAGCACAGCGTTTCCGCGATTGCATTCTCTCACGTGGCGGCACCGAGCACCCGATGACGCTTTACAAGCGTTTTCGTGGCAGCGAACCCACCATTGATGCTCTTCTCCGTCGCAACGGTATCCGTCGTCCCCGAAAAAAGAAATGACACCATGACCACAGAAGAAAAACAGCACCTGCTCGACCAGCGCTACCTGCGCATGGCCCGCATCTGGGCAGAAAACAGCTACTGTCAGCGCCGTCAGGTAGGCGCCTTGGTGGTGAAAGACAAGATGATTATCAGCGATGGCTACAACGGCACACCGAGTGGTTTTGAGAACATTTGCGAGGATGAGAACAATGTGACGAAGCCTTACGTACTTCATGCAGAGGCCAACGCAATCACCAAACTCGCCCGGAGCAACAACAACAGCAGTGGTGCCACCCTTTACGTTACTGCCTCTCCCTGCTTGGAGTGCTCCAAACTCATCATCCAGTCTGGCATCCGCCGTGTGGTCTATGGAGAAGAATACCGTCTTTCTGACGGAATCGAACTCCTTCGCCGCGCCAATATAGAAGTAAAATTCATCAACATCAACCAACATGAATCTGAATAAGTCCAACCGCTATATGCCGTTGATGCTTGCCGCCTGCGTGGTGCTCGGCATCATCATCGGGTCGTTCTATGCCAATCATTTCTCAGGCAACCGCCTGAACATCATCAATTCAGGCAGCAATCGTCTCAACAACCTGCTCCACATCATCGACGACCAGTATGTGGACAGTGTCAACATGAACGACTTGGTGGAGAAGGCCATCCCCGAGATACTTGGTGAACTCGATCCCCACTCCGTGTATATCAGCGCAAAAGACGTGCAGTCTGCCAACGATGAGCTCCATGGTTCATTCTCTGGTGTCGGTATAGAATTTGTCATCCGCAAGGACACCATCCATATCCAGAATGTAATAGCGGGCGGTCCTGCAGAGGAAGCTGGGTTGCAGGCAGGCGATAAGATTGTGAGTGTTGACGATAAGCCTTTCGTAGGTGAGGAGGTAACCAATGAGGAAGCCATGCGCCGTCTGAAAGGTCCCCGTGGAACAAAAGTGAAGATTGGTGTTGAGCGATTCCACCAGAACAAACCGCGTTACTACACGGTTACCCGCGACGACATCGTCACCCACAGCATCAGCACTGTCTACATGATAGACGAGAAAAACAACATCGGCTATATCCGCATCAAGAACTTCGGAGAGAACACCTACGGCGAGATGCTCGGTGCCTTGGCACAACTCTCTCAGGAAGGCATGGAGAGTCTGATTATCGACTTGCGCGACAACTCCGGTGGCTACATGGCTCCTGCCATTCAGATAGTCAATGAGTTCCTTCCCAAAGGCTGCCGTATCGTCTATACGGAAGGTCGCAAGCAGCCCCGTGAGATATTCCCCAGTGACGGTCGGGGCGCTTATCAGAAAATTCCCCTTGTGGTGCTCATCAACGAAGGTTCAGCCTCTGCCTCCGAGATTTTTGCCGGAGCCATTCAGGACAACGACCGTGGCACCGTCATCGGGCGCCGCTCTTTCGGCAAGGGACTGGTGCAGAAGCCCATTGAGTTCTCCGACGGCAGCATGATTCGCCTGACCATCTCCCGTTACTATACCCCATCGGGACGCTGTATCCAAAAGCCCTACACTACAGGTAACGACAAGGATTATGAGGAAGACTTGCTCACCCGCTATGCACGCGGTGAGTATTTCTCCCAGGACAGCATCAAGCACACCGGTCCTGCCTACCACACCCGTCTTGGCCGAACAGTCTATGGCGGTGGTGGCATTACTCCCGACATCTTTGTGCCAGAGGATACACTCGGCATTACCTCTTATTATAAAGAGGCGGCCATGAGCGGCATGATTTTGCAGTTTGCCTTTGACTACACTGATGAGAACAGAGAGAAAATGAAAGGGTACAACACGATGCAGAGTTTGCTTTCCCATTTGAAGAAGCAAAACCTGTTGGAGAAATTCGCAGCATACGGTGACAAGAATGGTTTGCAGCGCCGCAACCTGATGCTCCAGAAATCGCAGTCACTCTTCGAGCGCTACATCTATAGCCGCATCATCTACAATATGCTTGACGAGGAAGCCTGGAACGAGTATCTGAACTCCGATGACCCCACCATCGACGAGGCACTCAAAATCATCAGAAGCGATTCTGCTTTCCCAAAGGGGAAAAACGAATAATCCTCTTCAAGCACGATGCCTTTTTCTCAAGACATCAGTAAAACTTGACATCGGCGATGACCATAACCCCGATATGGTTGTTGAGTCGCTGGACAATATGGGCACGCATCATCGACAATTCGGCTCTAAGGGCCGAATTGTTGATTTCCACCATAAGGGTTTGATTGGAGATGAACACCTGTTCCGTATATCTCGCGATGTTCGGTCCCATCACCTCATCCCATGAGTTGATGAGCCTTCTCTGCAACAAAGGCGTCTCAAGGCCAGAAACCCTCAGGAATTTGACTAAAACATCATCAAGGTTTTTCACTTGTCTACGGAACATATCTTTCCTTATATCAATTGGTTATTACTATTGTTTTATGTGGATATCTCCATTCTCGACCTCAAAAATCTTATAGTCGGAGGATGAATGCTGAAGGATTCTGTCAAGGTGGTCGCGGTTAGTATCGGTAATGAATATTTGTCCGAACTCATTTCCCGAGACCAGTTGCACAATTTGCTCGACACGGTTGGCATCGAGTTTATCGAAAATATCATCCAGCAACAAGAGCGGTGTAGTGCGGCTGTTTGTACGTTTCAGAAAATCAAACTGAGCGAGTTTGAGGGCGATGGCAAACGACTTGTTCTGTCCCTGACTGCCCTCTCTCTTCATGGGATAACCTCCCAGTCTCATGTCGAGGTCATCTCGATGTATGCCATGCAGTGAATATCCCACAACACGGTCCTTGGCCCTGTCTCGTCTGATGACATCAAGCAGCGGACCTCTCTGTCCATGCGACACATACTCAATGCCAACCTCTTCCCGATTATCGCAGATACGTTGGTAGATATTTTGGAAAACCGGTACAAATTCCTTTACAAAGCGCGCCCTCCTGACATAAACCTGTTCCCCCTCAGCCGCCATCTGCATCTCCAACACATCCATGAGGGCGGGGTCGGGTTCCTCCTCAGTTTTGAGCAAGGCGTTGCGCTGTTGGAGTGCCTTGTTGTAATTGTTGAGCGCCTGCAGATAGGTGTTGTCAAACTGTGAGATAACCATGTCCATCAACCTTCTTCTCTCCTCGCTTCCACCTTCGATGATGGCTGAGTCGGAAGGCGACACCATGATGAGCGGTATCAGTCCGATATGTTCAGAAAGGCGTTTATACTCTTTCTTATTGCGTTTGAAATGCTTTTTCTGCCCTCGTTTCATCCCACAATAGATATGCTCCACATCTCCATTCTCCGTTTCATATTGTCCTTCTATCATGAAAAAGTCCTGGTCATGGCAAATCATCTGAGAGTCGATGGCCGACTGTGCGCTCCTGCAGAAAGACAGGAAATGGATGGCGTCGAGAAAATTGGTTTTACCCATGCCATTCTGCCCCAGCAGACAATTCATCTTGGGTGACAGACTGACATTTGCTGCCATAATATTCCTATAGTTGACGATTGAGATATTGTTGAGTATCATAAGATTTACGCTTGGTAGGGCTGGAATTTCTGCAAAGTTACGCCATTTAAGGATGAAAAACGAAAAAAGTTAGCAATAAATTTCAGCATTTAGGAAAATATGAGTAATTTTGCGACGCAAAAATTTATGCCTGCATTTGGGGAATTCTTCCATCAGATAAGAGGCTAATTTTATAACAAGAACAACAATCAAAACAAAAACAATAATGGCAAAGAAAAAACAAGAGAACAACTCCGAATTCATGGAGACCCTCAACAAGTCGGAGGCATTTCTGACCAAGAACAAGAAAACAATTATTTCCTGTCTTATCGCCCTGGTCGTTCTGATAGGAGCTTTCATCGCATGGAAAAACTACTCATCATCACGCAATGAGAAAGCCAGTACTGCCTTGGCACGCTGTCAGGACCTTTATATGATGCAAGACTTCGACAAAGCCCTTAAAGGTGACAGTCTGGGTGCTCCCGGATTTATTCAGATAGCCAGCGAATATGGCAACACAAAGGCAGGCAACCTTGCAAACCTCTATGCAGGACTTTGCTATGCCAAGCAAGACAAATGGGAAGAGGCTGTGAAATATCTCGATGCTTTCAGTCCCAAGGGTGACCTGATGGTAAGTCCTCTTGCCGTGATGGCTATGGGCGATGCTTACGCCAACGTGAAACAGATGGACAAAGCCTTGAGTGCCTTTGAGAAAGCCGCATCCATGGCTGACAAGGCTGCTGAGTCGGGCACCAACAACTCCGTTTCCCCCATTGCCCTGAAGAAAGCTGCTTTCATCCTCATGGAGCAGAAGAAGAACGACGAGGCCCTCAAGCATTTCCAGACCATCAAGGAGAAATACCTTGGCTCTGCTTCGCAGCAGGATATCGACAAATACATTGAATATCTGACGAAATAAGCGATGGCAACACTTCACCATCTCACCGAGGATAATATGTCGAAGGTGCCCGATGCCAGCAATATGTGCTTTGGTATTGTGGTGTCGGAGTGGAATCATGAGGTGACCAATGCACTTCTGCATGGTGCCGTGAGCACACTTGAGAAACATGGGGCGCTCCCAGAGAACATCCATGTGAAGACTGTGCCCGGGAGCTTTGAGCTTGTTTATGGCGCACATCAAATGACCCTTAATGGTGGCTACGATGCCATTATTATTTTGGGCAGTGTCATCCGTGGTGAGACTCCTCATTTCGACTATATCTGCCAGGGGGTGACTTATGGTATTGCTCGTCTCAACGCCAAGAGCGAGATACCCGTCATCTATGGTCTTTTGACCACTGATACATTCGAGCAGGCTCTTGAGCGCGCCGGTGGCAGTCTCGGAAACAAAGGTGATGAATGTGCTGTAGTGGCCATCAAAATGGCCAAGTTCTGACTATGTTTGACTAACACTCATACTGTATATATTTTGATACTCTGAACAGAGGCTCTCACGTGTGGGAGCCTCTTTTTTTATTGGAGTTTAGTTCCCATGAACGGGAAAGGAAATGTGAAGGGCAATAGAACGAATACTGATGGGCTAAAATGAATAAAGATGGTAAAACTTTCACAATAATCGATACAAAAAAAATCTAAAAGCCCTAAACTTTCCAAAGGACAGAAATCTGCATGAATAAAGAGACACAATTATTGCATCACACGACTTACTTTGCATCTCATATATACAACATTCTCAAATTGAAAGTTAAGCAAATGCGAAACAGGAATGACATGCTACATATTTATAGAAAATCCCCGCAGCGTGAGAACTGCGGGGATTTGGCTTATGGATATTGCTGTGTCAAGAACATTAATCCTCGACCACAACGGGCTTGTACTTGGGAACGAGCGTCTTCATGATGACCCAACCGATAAGATAGGCGACGGCGCAGAAGCAGAACACCATCATATAGGCTGCAGGCTTGCCTTCATAACCGAAGAAGGTGAATGCAGCACCCTGTCCCTCAGCATAGGTAAAGAGGTTACCAGAAATCTTATTGATGAGCATGGAGCCCAAACCGCCAGCCATGGCACCAATGCCGGTGATGGTAGCGATGGTTGACTTCGGGAACATATCACCCACGGTAGAGAAGATATTGGCCGACCAAGCCTGGTGTCCAGCACCAGCCAGACCGATGATAATTGCTGGCCACCATGCGGGATCAATGGGGCTGTTCTCCCACATTGCCAATGGTTGTGCGAAGAGAGCAAAGAGTGGGAAGAATGCAAAAATCAACATAGCGAGCATACGACCTGCATATGGGTTCATACCACGTTTCTCGACAAAGAGCTTCGGCAGGTATCCACCAAAGATGGACACAACCGTCACAATAAGGTAGAGGACAAAAATCAGCAACTGTCCCATCGAGGAACTTGACTTGTAATTAAACTGGTCGGAGAAATATGCCGGAGCCCAGAAGAGGTAGAACCACCACACACCATCGGTCATGAACTTACCCACGATAAACGACCATGTCTGCTTAAAGGTGAAGCACTTGGCAAAGCCGATAGCCGGTCCCTCATCGTTGGCATCCTTCGGATCCTCTGTATCCTCTGCATCTTGGTTGATATAGGTAAGCTCGGCTGCATTGACATGCTTGCTCTTGTTGGGTTTGTCATAGATAAACACCCAAAGTGCCATCCAGATGAAGCCAAGTCCACCGATGATGATGAAAGCCATCTCCCAGCCAAAAGCCTCAGCAAGAGGCGGGATGCTGATAGGTGCTGCAAGTGCACCAACAGAAGCGCCGGCATTGAAAATAGAGGTTGCAAAGGCACGGTCCTTTTTCGGGAAATATTCAGCAGTAACCTTAATAGCTGCCGGGAAGTTTCCACTCTCACCCAAAGCAAGCACGGCACGGCAGAACAGGAACAGATAGACACTGACGGTAGCAATGCTCAAAGCCATGGCAGAACCAGCCTCAACGGCTCTAAGTGCCTCGATACTTGCGATGCCCTCGTACTTCATGGTTATCCATCCACAAACAGCATGGAGGCACGCACCTACCGACCATACAAAGATAGCCCACAAGTAACCTTTCTTTGTGCCCATCCAGTCAATGAACTTTCCTGCAAAGAGGCAGAACACGGCATAGAGGATGGAGAAAGCAGATGTAATAGTTCCATAATCGGCATCTGTCCAATGGAACTCAGGAGCGATAAAGTCCTTCCAAGTCAGCGAAAGCACCTGACGGTCCATGTAGTTGACAGTTGTTGCGAAAAACAACATAGAACAAATAATCCAACGATAGTTGGTCATTTTAGATGTTTGAATAGGAGTCATAAATATTTAAGTGATTAGTTGTTTATCGTTTGATTTTGCAAAGATAATGCAAAATAGTCGTATCAGGGGCATTTGATTGTTAATTTTTGGAAAAATTATCTTTCACAGCCGATGAAGATGACCAAAAACGTGCTTATGGAGGCAATACCTATGCTCATTGAAAAATGATAAAGCTTGGCCACTTTTTATAAAATCTTACTCTTTTCTTATTGCTATTTTATTGTCAAATGGTCAAAAAAACAATTTTTTCGAAAAAACAAGGATGAAAATTTGGTGGATTCCGGGAAAAGTACTACCTTTGCATCCGCAAATGAAAAATCGCGGAGTGGAGCAGTTGGTAGCTCGCCAGGCTCATAACCTGGAGGTCGCATGTTCGAGTCCTGCCTCCGCAACTAAGAAGAGGGTATGTCAAAATGAAATAATTGACATACCCTCTTAATTTTTTTGTGGATGGTTATCTCATCACGATGGTCTTGCCCTTGCCTTCTTGGCGCACGACGAAGATGCCCCTTAAGTGCGCGACGCCTTGTTATTATCATAATACAACGTCAGCATTGTTCCAGAGAGCACAACGTATGATTCCGCCGCTTTCATCGTCATCGCACCAAAAAGCACGAAAACCATTAGTAAAAATAGCTGGATTTATTTCATATGATCAGAAGTTTAAGAATTGACAGATTCAATCATATATTTTGCACGAGTGTTTCCGAGAATAAAGATGTCACCCGGACAGAGATCGATCCTGTCTTCGACATCCAGTGAGATATCTTCATGGACAATGGGCTTTTGGGCAGCCTTTTCAGGCTGGCGGAGATCTCCGAGCACCACTTTTACGCGCCCGCTCTTCAGTCTGACAACATTGAGTTCGGCATGTAGGCGGCTCATGGTCAGATCATCAGTATCAATTTGAATCGTCGCCTCTGAGGAGGAGCTCTTTCTCCCTATGGTGTTGCGCCCCTCCTGGAGAGGAATCACCCTCCCGTTGACTCTCACGCATCCAATCAAATCTTGACTGTCGGAGGCACTGGCGAGAACTGTCTCCCCCGTATCGAATTTCACTCTCATCTTCACCCCGCATTTAGGACATGCCACCAATACAACCGGCTGTTGCTTTGAGTTGGTCACTTGAAGCATGCCTTGGCATTTGGGGCATTTGATTCGTTTGCTGTCCATCATGCTTGTATTTTAAAAAGATATATCAAATCATGGTCATATCATCATCACCTGCCGAGTCGGCAAGAGCTTCAGGCTCATCAGTAATGGTGTTTTCTGTGATATCAGGTGACTCCATGGTAGAAGAATCACTCTCTTGGATAGCGTTTTGGGCGAATTCATCTATGGTCATATCCGACACTTCTGTTGGGGCAGAATCGTTAGCTACGAGAACAGGCTCCACCTCGGGAACCACATCGATGACTTCTTCGTCCACATCCACAGTCTCCTCTGAAACAGCAGTCATGACCACCTCGTCCACATCCACCGCCTCATCAGAAACTGCATCCATGATTTCCTCATCCACATCCACCGCCTCATCAGAATCTGCATCCATGATTTCCTCGGTCTCACTGTCGAACGATGTGGTGTTGGATGCCACATCATAAGTATCGTCATCCAATGCTGTCACGACACCCACATCCCCAACATCGTCACTCTCCTCTATCTCAATGCCCTCGGCAGAAGCAATGATCGTTGAGACCGCATCGTCAAGGCCGACATCCTCGCTGCTGTCAGCGTCGCTGTCGGCAGATGAAGAACCGACACCAAGAACCTTGTCCATGACGTTATCGACCACATCGCCGAATTTGTCAGTCACCTTGTCGGTCACTTTATTGACCACCCCACTTAGAATCGTGCCAAACAGACTTTCGTGCTCCTCTGTCTGAGTGCCAACGTCGCTTACACTGTCAGAAGTGTCATTGGTTTCATCTGTCAATTCTTCACTTTCAGATGAGTCAGCCTCTTCTTCCACATTTTCGGCATCTTGAGTGTCCTCAGCTGTCGTCTCATCCGTGAGTATTTCCTCATCGACCGACTCAGCCTCTGCGTTCTCAGCCACCTCGTCTTGTTCTGCTTCGGACATCTGGTCCCATTCTTCTGGAGTACTGGTGCTGTAGGTAGCACCATTGAAGCGGAAGGATCCCTTGGCTCCGCTGATCTGCCTTGCAGATGCGAGAGCTTTCTCGAAAGAGCGCTGAGCAGCATCAATAGCTGTTTGGCCAATAGCCTCTCCGCCATCAGTCTCAGATACGTCCTGCAAGTCGCTGGCTGCAAATATGGTGGAAGCCTTAAAGGCACCAGCTCCCAAAAGGATGGCCGTCAAGCCACCGATGGTCACTTTCTTCCATTTTTTCTTTTTTTCATCAGACTGAGGTTGTTCTTCGGATACCTCATGCTTCGCCGGCTGGTCTGGGCGAAAAACGGTCTCGTCATTGTTTGCCATAATCGTTTGGAATTAATAGTTTATTTGATGTATATTGCTTTGCAATGAGGACAAGCCCTTCCCTGTGAGATGACCTCATAACTCTGGTTACCCATGAAATGCCCGCATTGCGGACAAACATATTTTTGGGGCAATGAATCACGTATTTCCTGCTGTTGCTTGGGGATTTTCGATGAATCCCTAAACGCTTTAACGAAGAAGAAGGCCGACACGATGCCGGCGAGCACATAAAGTGCGAGAAAGAGGGGATTATCGCGCCCTGTAAAGACACTGAGCACCATGGCAGCCATGGTAATCAGTCCGGTAGCAGAACGCATGACCCCCGACCGCCGCTCACGAATCTGCATGTCGAGCAACTGTTGTTGGTAGTCGTCCCACACCTTTTTGAGCGGACGGATATCTGCGAACTTAGGTATAAAAGGCTCGATGAGTCCCCAGTCAAGTGGAAAATGCTCTTTGCCTAACTGGATGGCATCACCCTTGCTGATGCGCTTGGTCTCGATGCCGATATTGTTGACAAAGGTATCGTTCTCGATATTGAGATTGCGAAGAGTAACCCTTCCATCGTCATCGATGGTCACACTCACGTGTTCGCGGCTGATTCCTTTTGGCACGCTGTCTTTTTCACCAGTGACCATCGACTTGCCATTGGCTGTCAGTCTGAACTGACCTGTCTGTGGGTCTCTTCCTATAATAATCTGTGTCATTGAAGTTGCAAGATTGATTGGTTTGTAATCCGTTTTTTTACAGCTTTTTACCGTTTTTATCGTACCATTGTCCTTTTTGGGGCTGTCCGTCAGAGAATGTACCTTCGAAATAGCTTCCATCTTCTTTGATTGTGTATCGTCCCTGATAGAAAGCGTTGTCTTTGAACTCACCTTGGAACACATCGCCATTGCTGTACTGGAAATAAGCTCCCTTACCGGACATGTCACCATGCTCGAAAGGTCCTTGGTATAGGCGGCCGTCTGTGAATTGGGCAACCCCCATGCCATGAGGCTGTCCATCACCGTCAACCGGTCCGGAATAAGCACATAAACCAAGTTTGGACTCAAAATCCACGATTTGATACGCCTGGGGGCCTTCGTTTTTTCCGTCCTCAGTCACCAGCTCGTTGGACTCAGTGTCAACAGACATCGCCTGGCTATTGTCATGGGTGCCCTTTGGTGCAAAAAGGAAATAAGCACTCACCAGAAGCAACAGACCCGCAACAGTCAAACCGATCCATTTGAGATAACTGGCCCTCGAAGGGAAAGAAGCCTCGGTAACGGCAGAAGAGGTCGGTTGTGGATGCTGAGATTTTGGCGGAGTGAAGATGGTTGTCTTGTCTGAAGCGACAGCATTGCCTGAAGTGAGTGGCTGAGCGAGATACTGCCTGATCTGAGCGATCGATTGGGGCCGCTGCGACCTGTTGAGCTGCATCATCCATTTGATAAGATACTGGAGTCGATCACTGACAGGATAAGGATAGACAAATGGTTCACCGTCCTGTATGTCACTGGCCGACAAGGGAGGGCGGTTGGTCACCAAATTATATAAAGTAGCCCCGAGGGCATATATATCGGTCCACGGGCCTATGCGGTCAATGATTTGCTCGATCTGCTCAGTCGGAGCATAGCCTGGTGTATAACACATGGATGTCGTTGTAGTATATCCCTCGCTGGTAGAGAGTTGTTTGCTAGCACCGAAGTCGATCAGTAACGCCCTGTCCTTTTTGTCAACAAGGATATTTCCCGGTTTGAGGTCAAGATGCCAAATACCCATACCATGCACCTCCTCAAGAGCATCCATCAGCTGATGCAACACCTGGAAGGTTTGTTTTTCGGTAAGGGGGTGGCCTGTTCTGCTGAGTCGTGAGGCAAGCGATTCGCCATCAATGAGTTCCATGGCATAATAGGCTGTTCCATTCTCCTCAAACAGATCATGCACTTTGACGATATGTGGGTTGTTGAGTTTTCGTAGTCTTCGGGCCTCTTTCTTAAACTTATCCTTGAGTGTCTCAAACTGCTCTTTGTTAATGGTGTTGGTGATACTGACGGTTGTGTTGTCATCATTACGAACGCTGATGCCCTTGATAAAAAACTCTTTCAAGGCCATGCGCTCATCAAAGGCCATATTGGTAACGATGTATGTGTTGCCGAACCCACCAGAAGCGATGCTCCTCCCTACACGGTATTTTCCGTCTTGCAGAAGAGTCCCTTCGGCTAGCAGTTTGGTCTGCATATCATCATTCGACATCATGTGCTGCTTTTTTTGATATTTTTCATAAAGCGAGCCTAAAACCGACATTGGAAGAAGATTTGCCGGGAACCTCTCCATACGACATGTGCACCCTAAACCATACTTCTTGAGTAGAGAATGCGCCACCTCTTAATACGCGTTTCGTCCCCGTGGAAGGACCTTTGGAGTTGGTCGGACTTTTCTCTTTGATTTCTCCTGCAAACCAGTCGGAGCACCATTCCCACACGTTTCCACTCATGTCGTATAAACCCAATTCATTGGGTAGTTTGGTACCCACATCGGCAGGAACGGGTTTATCAGCCACTGTACTTTGGCAGCAAGCCACCTTCTGATAGTCATTGCTACCAGCATAGACAAACTTCTTGCTCATCTTTCCTCCTCTTGCCGCATACTCCCACTCAGCCTCAGTGGGCAGTCTGAATTTCCTGCCAGTCATCTCATTGAGCTTGGCAATAAACAGCTGGCAGTCGTCCCATGAGACATTGGTGACAGGTTTCTTGGATGCAGACCAAAAGGAAGGATTGGATCCCATGACGACATCCCACTCCTCCTGTGTGACCACATATTTGCCAATAGCGAACGACGTGAGCTTCACGGGGACCAGCACTTTCTGTCCTTTCTCATTCACCACCATGGGCTTTCCTTCTTCATCAACCCCATCCCTGAAGTTGAATGTACCGCCCTCGACAGCCACCATGTTATTAATAAGATTCTGCAATACAGTTTTTTTGTATATGTCTGAGGCTTCTGAGTCCATAGCGAGTCGAAGCCCCACATCATCAAACGATTTGATGTTCGGGTCAACAAGCACGCTGCGATATGCCATCAGGCTGCATTTCTCTACGTCACAAACCGAACCGCCCCTAACAACCCTCAAGATGTAGTTATTGTGGAGAAGGGATTGTCCACGTGGATTGACCATTGCATCAGGGCGATATATTCTGAGGACATCATCCACCCACTCGTTGACATTGCCGGTCATGTCAAAAAGTCCCAGTTCATTGGCTTGTTTTTGCCCAACCTCATGAGTACGGTTGCCACTATTGTTCTTAAACCATGCCACATTGCCAAGCGTATTGCTCCCGGCATAAATACCACCCTTGGAGTTGTTGCCGCCGCGAGCCGCATATTCCCATTCAGCCTCGGTAGGCAAGCGGAATTTCTTGCCTGTGAGCATATTAAGACGGGTGATGAACTCTTGGCAATCCTCCCACTCAACATCTTCAACGGGAAATTTGCCTCCTTTATTGTTGTTGGAGGGGTTGACCCCCATGACCGCTTCCCATTCCTCCTGAGTCACCTCATATTTGCCTATGTTGAAACCTGTCAAAGTCACGTGATGCGAGGGAACTGCAAACTTATCGCCCTCCAACATGGCCACCTCCTGGCCACTGGCTCCCATAACGAATTTGCCCCCAGCTACATACACCATATTGTTTACCAAACGATCTAAGATGGCCTTCTGTGCGCTTTTCAGCGAATTGGGATTCAATGGCTGTTTCTTTTTCACTGTCTGAACCTTCTTCTTGGCAGTATCGGCTGACGGCTTCTGTCCTTTACCGACAGAAGAAGCTGTCTGGTTACTCACCGAGCGACGCACTTCACCTCCAGCTTTCTGGGCCATTGCTGAAACAGACATCAACATAAGGACGCTTATTATCCAAACTTTATTTCTTATCATTGTCAATTGATCGAGTTAGCGGTTCATTGGGAAAGTCATTGATCACATGTCTTCATTTACAAAAAAACGGGGTATCATCTTTCTCAGGTCTATCCCATCAGCTTTTCTAATGAAGACATAATAACCACCATCAATGTTAACCCATGAGGATTCTACAGGTATACTTTCGTGAGACAAGAGTTGACCCAGGAAAGCGAAGAAGCCCTTTTTGTATCCGACAAATTGCATATCCGTGGTTTTTCGCTCGAAAATGACAGTGAGCACCTCTTTGTCGTCATTCATCTTGCAAACATAGTAAGGCATTCCTCCGCAATCGTTCAATCGGTCAAAATGGTCGGGACGAAGTGTCAGTTCTTCGTACAGTTCCATGGGACAAAACCAAATGGGCTCGGTATGATAGTAGGCAGCAATCACCCTGGGGATGTTTCCGTCGGGATCGAACATATCTGCATGACATGTGTAGGTATTGGTCGTACGGCATACGGCACGCTCTACAATTGGGGGTATTTTGCGACTGTCGAGCAAGATCATCTGGTCGCCCTCTTGTATTTGACGCACAATGTCGAGGTGCTCTCTGTAATTAATGACTGAATAGCCAAGCACGATGGCAGCAAATACAGCAGATGCTGCCATGAGGCACCGAGTTCCACTTTCACGCCACAGCCTCGTCCATGTCCAAGAGTCGATCAAGCGGAGAATCATGATCAGTGAACACAGTTCCGCAGCATAACTGGCCCTGCAGTTAGTTAGAACACCTGTATAGAACAGGGCACCTAAAGAGATGACGATGGCCACCACCAGAGCGACATTGGCAGAGAGGAAATGCCTGATACGATATCCCTTGGCCATGGCAGCCACTACAAGCATGACAAAAAGGATATATACGAAACGGAGCTGATCAGCCTCGGTTGTGCCTACCCATATCTTGTAGGCGAGAATGCGTTGCCAATCGTTCAGCCCGCCAGACTGTCCCTGCTGCAGTGTGGAAGAAAGACAAAACAGGGCACCAGCGAAAAAGAATATTTTCATCCAAAAGCCCTCACTGACCCTGATTCTATGCCAGTTTTTTCGGATAGAGGGGACAGAAGCCACGAGCAAACCAACAGAAAGTGGAATGGACAGCCCTTCATGCATCCATCCCGTAAAAAATCCCAGAATCATCCATCCCCATGATGAGCGTTTCATTGCCCTATACTCATGTTTTTCGATGGCCATGATATAATAGAGCATCAAGACAGAGCTCCATAGATAATTGAACCCCCCGGCCATCCATAAGTAATATTCCTGAAAGACTGGCATGAGGAACAAAAGCATAGAGACGGTCAGAACCACCCATGGAAGTGAGATTCTTCTCACAGCGTAGCGAGCAATCAAAAAGACATAGGCACAGAAAAACAGAGGATTGAGGAGATTGTAAAACCACTTGCCCAGCAAGGCATCAACCAGCTGATAGGTCAACTCCACCGGAGTTCGCCCGTTATGGTACAAAAAATGGTCGATTTGTGAAACGATGAGGTCCCTTATGGTATGTACTTCATGTGACGTATCTACGGCTCCATTTACAATCATCATTTTATAGCAATAATCATCCGTCACCAAAGGAGTCAGCCAATTAAGGGCTGCGAAGACCAGCAAAACGACAAGCATAAAGAGCCATGTCGCTCGCTCCTTAATCCTAAAAATCCCATTATTCATCTCATCTTCAAATAAAGCCAAAAGCTGCCAAGTAGGTAGAAGCAGCTTTTGGCGATGTCGTTTCTAATTGATAATCTTATTGACCACTTTTTGAAAATAAAAAGCTTATTACCTTTTCACTGATTTCACTTGATTTTTTTAATGGTACTATTGTTTTTTTTAATGGTTTTATCAACAGTTTTTATTAAACTAGCCTTAGGATTGGGTCGAACTGCCATATCGAGAAGTTCCATTGTTTGTCCACTGGAGCTGATAATGGTTAAGCCTAAGGCAGGATTAGGACCCTGTTGAAGTGATCCTGATTTTGTGGTGAAAGTCCTGTAATATCCATTAGGTTGAACCAATGTCCAAAATTTACCATTAGACAATCTATCGGTCAAGATGAAATTAGCACCATCTGGGTCATTGGTCCACTCGCCTTCTATGGGAAGATATTTATTCTTGAATGAAGCAAAATTCTTATTTGCAAGGTTCCTCTTGGATTTAATAAAAATTTTTATAGAGGGTTGTTTTGATGCAGTGATGTTGTTTTTTGTTGGTTGAAGAAGCCAAACAGTTGCACCATTCGAACCTACCCAAGGAGTATCAATGTAAGGATCGAAACCGGGGAAAGGCTTCCTGGTCACTTTATCGACAAGTTGGTAAGGTTTGCCACTAGGGCTGATAAAAGCCCAATACGTTCCGCCTGTCTTTGCCTTAACAGGTGTTATCACCCAATCGCCGCCACCGGGATCCTTAGGATCACCTGCGCTTTGTCCATAGCTCAAGCTCCAGCCGAAGACAAACAGAAGCGAAGTCAATATTAATTTTTTCATAAATAGTAAATTTAAATGTTAGAAATGTTAGAAATGTATGTTCATAAAACCTTTTGGATACAAAAATATATAATTAATTGCAAATTTCATAAAAAAAAAGTTAATTTTTGCAAATTAGACCTTTTGGGCACTGTGATTATTGCCCAACCCTCCATAACGATGTTTCGACTTAAACAGTAACATCAAATTATAACAAGCATACGCCTCCTGCTCCTCACCATTATGATTAAGTGCTCATCCACCTGTTGCCGATGGTTATCGCACAGGAGAAGTCTGCCTGACGGGATGTACCTCCCATCAAGAATGCCATCAGTGGAATGAGTAAGTCAGAATGGCACTCCCCTATTATGTAGGGAGTGGTAGGGGTGGAGTAATAAATATCTAATGTACAGAAAGTTACAGACCTCATCACCAACCTTGAGTGGTGGGGAGTTGAATGTAGTGCCTTTTCAGCCTGCTGCTTACTGCCGTTGCCTGACTGCCTCAAATAATAGGATAGCCGCACTCACTGAGACATTGAGGGAGTCGAGCCGTCCGAGCATGGGGATGCGGATGTGGGCATCTGCAGCCTCTCTCCATATTTCGGTGAGTCCTGTCGACTCTGTTCCCATCACAATTGCTGTCGGTCGCCTCATGTCTACCTTATAATATAAATGAGAGTCCTGCAACTGTGCCGTGAGGATGGCGATACCATGCTGTTTGAGGAAACTGATGCACTCCTCCGACCCACAGGCGACACATGGGACAGTGAAGACAGCCCCTATCGAACTGCGGATGAGATTAGGGTTGTAGAGGTCGGTAAGCGGGTCGCATACGATAACAGCATCCGCCCTTGCTGCATCCGCTGAGCGCAGCACAGCCCCGAGATTACCTGGTTTCTCTACACTTTCCAGCACGATGATGAGTGGACTTTTACTGAGTCTCAGGTCATCCAATGTCATATTTCTCGCCTTGATGACCCCGATAATTCCCTCCGTCGAACCCCGATATGCGATGCGCTCATATACAGAGGACGAGACCTGATAAACGATGGCTTCAGGCGACCATCCCTCCAACAAGGTATTGGTTTCGTCAGTTGCCAATGAGGGACAGAGGAAAATTTCCTCTGCTATGTAACCCGCCTCCTTGCAATGTGAGAGTTCTCTCAATCCCTCAGCGACAAACAAACCA
>JAGCXX010000186.1 GCA_017961115.1 Prevotella sp.
ACTTTCCTGCCTTGTTGGCACCGTCTTTCGCATAGCCACGCCCCTGAAATTTGGCGGAACTCAATGTCTTGACCAACCACTTGAAATGTGCAGTGTCCTGCCCAACAGCCATCATACTGGCCAGCGACAGAAAAATCATTATCAAAGTCCTGTTCATAACTCTTTTTCATTATGCATCCACTCATATCAATCTATGATGCAGGCGAAAATCCGACCCGACGAGATTTGCTATTTGTCTTGAGTAGGTGTTTGTTTTGAATTGTCAAGGCAAAGATACGATTTAAAGATGGATTTCGCCGTCTTTGAGGGATAATATGTGCATTTTTGTGACGATTGGAAATGAAGAAGAAAAAGGGGAATGCCAGAAGCCCCAGCATTCCCCTTACACAAAGATGAAGAATAAACCTACTTGATTACGACTTTATGTCCGTTGGTGATATAGATGCCTTTTGAGGGATGGCTGACCTTACGGCCCTGGAGGTCGTAATACACATTTCCCTTTTCGGGCTGCACAGCCATCTGGCTGATGCCGCTCACGATACCTGTATCGTAGAGCACCGGATGTCCGTTGGTCTCAGCACTCAGGAACCAGATGCCGGGAGCAGCCTCAGCGAGGAGGTTGTAGACGACATCGTTGGTGAAGTTCTCCATCGGAGTGACAGGCAGTGCGGGCCAGTCGGTGACAGGGTCGAAGCAGTTGGTGATTTGGATGTTGTTGCCACGGGCGTATGACTCGCCATTGGTTACCACACCCATGTTGTAGCAGTTGGTGGTGATGGCGTCGTTGCCCAACCATCCTGACAGACCGCCAGCCTCCCATCCACTGGAGATAAAGCCGGCATTGTAGCAGTTGAGGAGAGTGAGTTTGAGTTCGCCAGAGGTGTTGCATCCCACGATGCCACCAGCATTCTGGTCGATAGTGGTCACCATACCCTCGTTGCCCAATTGCTCGAGCAGCGCGGTGCCATTGCCGCTGACATGACCGATGAAGGAAGCTGCGAAGTTCTTACCCGTCACGACGCAGGTGACATCGATGGTCATGTTCATGATGTGCGCACCAGCAGTAATCTCACGGAAGAAGCCCACATTGGCGTCATCGGGCATGTCGATAATCAGGTTGCTGATGATGTGCTTCTGTCCGTCGAATGTGCCCGAGTAGGGTGCTGCAGCAGTAGCAATGCCCTTGAAATCCACACCCAGGAAGTCGATGTTGTTGGTCAGTTTGGCATTGATGCCAGCATCCACCTTGTTTACCATGGCTGCGAACCACACCACATCGGATGCGCTTGCGAGGGCATACACGCCGTCCTCTGCCTTGATATACTCAGTATCGGGTGTGCCACACACGGTGCAGAGACCATTCTCATACTTGTGGTCGTCGCGGGTAGCACCGTCGGTATTCGAATAACTAACCTCGGCTCCAGCCTTCGGGTTACCGGCACAGTCGAGGGCGCCATTGGCATACACCACACCGCCGTCGATGAACAGAGGAATGGGGTGATTGTCGGTGCCGACGAGCTGATACCAACTCACATTCTCGCTCTGCTTGCCGTTGAGCAAGTAGGCCAGTTCGCCGCTCTGCATCATCTCCACAGTGAAGTATTCGCCCTGAATACCCTCTATCTGGTAGACATTCTCGCCAGAGACCTCGTCCTTTCTCCAAAGACCGGCACCGTTGATACCGGTAGCAGTGCTATAGCAGTTTTTGATGGTAGAATTGTTGGAACCCATCCATGCACAGATGCCGGCATTCTCATGAGAACCGTTGATTTCACCCAAGTTGTAGCAATCGGAGATGTGAACTTCTTTCTCCGAGCAGCCCACGATGCCAGCAGCGTTCTGTGCCGAACCATAGATGTTGGCCTCGTTGCCGCAGTTGCGCACGATGACACCGTCGCCCCATACATGTCCGAGGATACCCGCTGTGAAGGCAGTGCCCTGGATGACGCACGAGGCATCGATGATGATGTTCTCTATCACGGCTCCGCCCACGGCCTGTCCGAAGAGAGCCTGGTTGTTGCGGTCGGCATTGGTGACGAGGTTGAGGATGCGGTGACCTATTCCGTCGAAGTGACCCATGAAGTCATGGGCATCCTGACCGATTGGCGTGAAGGCCTTTCCGGTCATGTCGATGTCGGCAGTGAGTTTGCCGTTGGCAGCCCCGTTCACGTTGTTTACCATATAGGCAAACCAGTTGAGTTTGTCGCCGTCGTCAATGACATAAAAGCCATCCTCCATCTGGCAGAAATCATCCTGCATCAATCCGCAACCAGTGCAGAAACCAGCTGTGAAATGGTGCTCGTCGCGCACCGAACCCTCGGTGTTGGAGTAGGTGACGGCAGAACCCTCTTTAGCCGAACCGTCGCAACTCAATTCTCCATTGGCATAGACGAGCAGATGGTCGGGCAGGAACACCGGATGCAAATCCTTGGGGTCGGACAAGTTCTGACGCCAGAATCCTGCATCTTGGTTGTCGTTGAGACCGAAAGCCAGTTTTCCAGAGGCAAGGTCGCCCTCCTCTATCACAGAAGCGCCCTGGTCGGCATACAGATGGAAGATGCGCTCGGCAGTGATGCCTGTGCTGTTGCGCCAAAGCGAGTTGCTGCCATCCTGGCCGCTCTCCATAACGCCCGTGTTCCAGAAGCCTCTCACCTCCACGCTGCCATGTCCGCCAAACCATCCTGAGATGATGGCGCTCTCACCGCCACCGCTGACATTGCCCATGTTGTAGCAATTGGTGATGCGTGTGGCAGGACCTCCGTTCATGACCACACCGATGATGGCACACACATTGTTGCCTGTGCCATACACATAGCCTTCCTGTCCTACATTCTCAAGGGTGACCCATCCGCTGCCATCGGAGCATCCGATGATACCGCCGACCTTGCTGGTACCCCTGATTTCGTTGTCGGGTCCTGATATCAGGTTTTTGATGACACATCCTCCGTTGACCACGCCAAAGATGCCTATCCGCTCTTCAGGACTTTCATACTTGAGGTTGTTGATGGTGTGGTACTGTCCGTCGAAAGTACCCACATAGCGCGAGTCGGTGTGGCCGATGGGCGTCCACGACACACCGGTCATGTCGATGTCGGCAGTAAGTACACCATTGGCGTCATTCTCGCCGTTGTTGACGATTGTCGCAAACTCAACGAGCTGGTCGGCATTGGCTATCTGATATGCGCCATCTACCTTGTCGAGTGCGAATGCTTGCGTGCCGGAGAGCCATCCAATGGCCATTACCAGCATCGATTTCAGTTTTAAACTCATCATGGTTGTATAAAGTTAAAATTGGGTTATTTTCGTATTTTCATCGTCGCGCTGTCACCCTTCTGCCAAGCGGAGTACTGCACACTGCCGTTCCTGACATAGGCAATGCGCAGGTATCGGGTGGCAGCCGTTCTCTTTCCTTCTACGGCAGTCAGGTTGACGGTCAGTTGTTTTTTCTGGAGCGAGGCATCCAACTTGGTGACCAGATAGTCGCCTGTGCGGTAGCCGAAGCCGTCACCCTCATCCTCATACAGGCAACCGCTGGCATTTCCCTCACTGTCGGGACAGACGAGGAGGGTGAGCGAGTCGGTGCGCATATCTGTTGTGCTCTGAGCAAGATTTGCCATCGGTATGACAGAACCCGGACGCTGTTTGAGCACTGCCTGATACTTATCCGTTTGGTTTTCGAGAGTGAAAGGCTGCCATGTCCCCTGACCAGGCTCAGCCACTTTGCCAGCCCATTGGGGGATGACCAAGAGGTCGGAACCCAGGAGGAATGCCTTGTCCTCACTTCTAAGCGAGAGGTCGTGCTCGTCGGCCATGAACAGCGGCCGCATCACCGGCATACCGTCGACACTGGCCTCACGGAATGCCGTGTAGATATAGGGCATGAGCATATAGCGACGGTTGATGGCGGTGCGGCAGGCATCGAGCACCTCAGTGGTGAAGGCCCAAGGTTCCTGCTGTGCGCTGCCCTTGATGCTGTGGTTGCGCACGAAGGGGAAGAACACGCCCATGGCAGTCCACTGTGCAAGGAGGTCGCCGGTGGCACTCTCGCAGAAGCCCCCGATATCGGGACCATTGAAAGGCTGTCCTGACAGTCCTAAAGTTAGCGACATCGGCACACTGAGCCGCATCTGGTCGTCAGACGACAGGTTGTCGCCCGTCCATGTTGCCGCATATCTATGTCCGCCGAGGAAATTGGAACGCGAAAGGATGAACGGCCTTTTCTGGGGATTGGCGAGGAGCAGACCCTGCCTGCTCGCCCTCACCATGTTGAGACCAAAGACATTATGAAAACGGAGATGAGGACCTGCAGAGAGTCCCTCTCCACCGAGATGCCAGTTGTCAACGGGCATGGTGTTCTCATGCTGATTGAAGACAGCAGGCTCATTCATGTCGTTCCACACACCATCGATACCGGTGGCCATGAAATCCTTGTAGAGCGTCGCCCACCACATACGCACATCGGGCCGGGTGAAATCGGGGAAATGGCATGGACCTGGCCACACATCGCCCACAAAGGGCTTGCCGTCTTTGTCCTTCACCCAATAGTCGCCTGCCGAGCCCTGGTCATCAACGAAATATCCCTGCTCCACCTTCACACCCGGGTCAATCATATAGACGGCCTTGAAATGCTTCTGGTGCAGATAGTCGTTGAGTGCCTTCGGACGCGGGAACTCCTTCGGATTGAAGGTGAAAATCTTATAGCCATCCATATAGTCGATGTCCATCCATATCACGTCGGAAGGTATCTGGTGTTTGCGCAACTGGTCGGCGATTTCCATCACCTGTGTGTCGGGCTGGTAACTGAACCTGCACTGCTGATAGCCCAGCGACCACAACGGTGGCAGCGACATGGTGCCCGTGAGTTCGACAAGGGCCTTCATCAGTTCACGCGGACTCTCGCGCTCGATGACCACCACCCTGAAGGCGGGTCCCTCGCTCTCGAAAGTTACCTGATTGTTGTCGGTAGTGATGGACTGCCGCCAGGTGTTGTCGGCGATGATTCCGAAGGCACTGCCATCGGCTCTTACTCCCATGACCCAAGGATGGCTTTGGTAGAGATGCGACCCGCCATCGACACCGTATGCCGGTGTGTCAATATTCCACAATCCCACGGTGCGGCCATTCCTCCGCAAAGGTCCGGTCACCTCTCCCGTGCCATAGAAATCGACCTGTCCGTCGACAGCAATCTGCGCCACACTCTTGCCATCGTGCTGCGTGAACCTGGGTTTCAGGCTCCACTGTGCCGGCAGGGGATGGATGGCTTTCGGCTCATGCTCGAAAATGGGCGAGGGTTCATGCTGAGCAGCATCATACTGGGGTGGATAAAACACTGCCACCTTGTTGTCGGTGACAAAGGCAGCCTGCGCCATGGCCAGTGTGGCCAAGGTGAGGCTGCCAAAAAACGTTATGACTCTATGGGTCATATCAACCTATCTATTACTTGATGAGAATCTTTTTCACGGAACCGTCGCTCAGGCGGATGATGTTGATTCCACGGTTCATCTGCTGCTGGCGCACGCCATTGATTGAGTAGATGGCTTCAGCCTGGCTGGTGGCGGCAACTGCCGTCTCGATGCCATCGCTCACATTGACATACTGGCCATCCTCCAAAGCCACGACACCATGTTTAGCATCGAGCACCGGATGCAGGTCGCTGCCGAGGGTCTGATAATACACCACCTTGCCGGCTCCCTCGTTCAGGTCGTAGCACAGTTTGCCACTGGCAACGCTTGCCTCATCGGCTGCAGTGACCTGCGAACCGTTGACCTCGAAGCAATTGGCAAAGGTGACATTCGAACCATTGTAGCGTGCGAAGGTACGGTCGCCGTCGACGGCACCGGGCACCACGCTGCCACTGCTGTAGCAGTTGATGATGTCGGCATGGTCGCCCAACCATCCGGAGATGGCACCGCACTCGCGCTGACCGATAATCTCACCGGTGTTGTAGCAGTTGATGATTCTCACGTATGCCTCACTGAGGTCGTTGACGCCAAGGATACCTGCTCCATTGACACCTTCCTGGCCTACGTTCACAGTAGCCTCGTTACCGCAATTCTCAATGGTCAGCGTGTTGCGCCCAATGGAGGTGCCGGCGATGCCTGCAGCATAACCTGTGGCATAAATCTCACAGCTGGCGTCTACCACCACATTCTTGATATAGGCTCCGCTCACAACACCGAAGAGGCCCTTGTTGCCGCTTTCCGACTCGATAACCATGTTCTTGATATGGTAGCCGTGGCCGTCGAATGTGCCTTTGTAAGGACGTTTCACATCCTCGCTGTTCTCCTCGTCAATCTGCTGGTAGAAACGAGTGCCGATACCCTCGAAGGGGATGCCAGCCATGTCGATATCGTTGGCAAGGTCGACAATCACGTTGCCGTCAATCTCACCATTGTTGATGGCGTCGGCGAGGGCTTTCATTTGCTGTCCATTGCGAATCATGCGGGCACCGCAAACTGAGCAGATGTCGTTGTCGTATTTGTGGTCGGCACGCTGGGGCTCGCCCTGTGTGTTGGAATAGGTGATGTCACCACCAGGAGTTCCGTCACAGTTGAGGGAACCATTGGCATAGACCATGGCATGGGAAGCGAAAGGAACAGGGTAAGCGTCTGAGGAGATGTTCTGACGCCAGGCAGCGGTCTCTCCACCCTCGTTGATCTTATAGCACAACTCACCCGAGGCCAACGACTGAGGCTCCACCATGGTGGCTGCACTCTCCCAAAAGTCGGTGATATTGCTTGTGTAGAAACAGTTGACGATGTTTCTGACATGACGGGCAATCACCGTGGAGTTGCCGGTAAGCAGGAATGTGGTGGGAGCCACGTAGCAGTTCTCGATAATGGTCTCCACCTCTCCATGGGCATAGCCGATGATGGCAGCGGTACCCTCACAGTAGGGAGCATCCATGGAACCCACAAATGCACAGTTGCGGAAGATGGGCGACTCGTGAGCCACAGCGCAGATGCCGCCGTGTGTGGCATCACCAGGATATGAGCCTGTGATATCGACAGCCACCAGCACATTCTCGATGAGCGATGAACCACGGGTGACGAACATCAGTCCGCCAATGAAGCGCTGTGTGCTCTCGATGGAACCCGTCACGCGGAGGTTTTTCACTGTGGCGTTGGAAATGACCTTGAAGAGAGCCACACCGTCGTAAGACACGTTGTAGCCAATATTGATGGTATGCTCCTGACCGTCGAAGATACCTTCGAAAGCACGGGCATCATCACTCTCGCTGGCACTGAAGGCATCACCGCCAATCATCACGTCCTTGCGGGTGTACTCGGTGAAGTCGATGTCGGCATCGAGACGGGCATTGACCTTCTTGTTGCCATGGTTGACGAGAGCGGCAAACCAATTGAGGTGAGCCGGGGTGCTGAGCGTATAGAAGCCTTCGGTCAGTGGCAAGAAGTCTTTGTCAACATCGCCACAGACGGAGCAGATACCGTCGACAAACTGATGCGGGTCGCGGTTGGACTCGTTGACGTTGGAGAAAGTAGCGTCACCGCCTTTCGATGAACCGTCGCAGTTGAGGTCGCCCACGGCATACACCACACCATGTGTGGAGAACGGCACTGGATGCATGTCGACATTCAGGGTCTGAAACCAGACGACATTCTCACTCTGGTTGCCATTGATCTGATAGGCCACGGCACCACTGGAGAGGTCGTACTCGTCCTCACTGATGAGTGTGCCCTGATATCCGTAGGAATCGAAGTTGTTGGTGCCCTTACCATTGCCATTGCGCCAAAGCGAATTGCTGCCGTCCATACCAATGACGAATCCTGCATTGTAGCAATTGGAAATGATGCTGCCGCTATCACCAACCCAGCCACAAAGAGCAGCGCACTCACGGTTGCCGGAGATGCCGCCCGTGTTGAAGCAGTTGTACATCTTGATGCCACATGCACTGCTCATGCTCACGCCGCAGATGCCGGCAGCATTCTCCTCGGCAGCACCGATGCTGGCCTCGTTGCCGCAGTTCTCAAAAGTGACAGAGCCACCACCATTGGTGCCTCCTGCGATACCCGCCACGAATCTCTTGCCGGAAACGAAGCACGACCAGTCGACGATGACGTTCTTGATGTATGCGCCATTATTCAGCACGCCAAACAAGCCAACGTATTCCTCTTCGGGCAAATCGAGTTGCATGTTTCTGATGAAGTGCTGCTGTCCGTCAAAACTTCCGGAGAAGGGACTGCTCACCGTTCCGATAGGAAGGTGTTTGACGCCTGCAAGGTCAATGTCGGCGGTCAGAGCACCACTGATGCTACCGTTGCCGCTTGCTACCATGTTGGAGAAATCCTCCAGGTCCTGAGCGTTGCCAATCTGGTAGACGCCGTCCTGTTGGTCAAGGGCGAGAGCCCTTTGACTTCCTGCCCACAGAGCAATCACGGACAGGAGTGTGAAAAGTAGAGTTTTTTTCATCTTCATGTAGTTTTTAGTTATTAGTTACTTGATTAATTCTGCTTGTACTTTCTCATTGAAAATGTCGATGGTGATGCGGTAGACACCGTCTTTCGAGATGCTCCATTTCGTATCGTCGCCTCCGATTCTGAGACGTCGGTCGCTGAGGATGTCGGTACCCTGTACATAGGGATGCAGTGCCTTGGGATGCCATCGGTTCTGACCCTGGAACTTGAAACTTGTGGGTTCTTCCACGCCATCGTGCCGTTTCAGTTCTCCCTCCCAAGTCCAGACATAAGGATTATCGGGATGCTGACACATGAGTTGCATCTTGCCCTCCTTCCATCCCGACTCGGTGGCACCACCGCCGATGAAGAGCTCGCCCCATGGCTGACAAATCTCACCATGCAGCATCTTGCGCTCGGGATTGACATGCAACCTGTAGTGCTCGTCGTCGGCAATCACCTGCCAAGGCTCTGACGAAGCGTCTGACGAGACGGCGAAGCCTATGCCATGATTGGCCACGTTGGCATCAGGAAGCACCGGGGTGAGAAACTGGGTTTTCTTACCCACCTTTTTTGTAGTGATGACTCTCAGTTCACCGGTCTTGAGCTGACCGGCATATTTGAAATCATTGTCGCTCACCATCTCGAGCGGTTGCGTGCCTCCGGGAACAGCCGTTCCTGTTATCCAGAGTTGCCTGTACTGTTGTGCAGGAAGAACAAGGGCCGTCATAAGGCCAATGAGCATGAATAGCGTTCTCATCTTCATCTATGGTTTATTGTTCTAATTTCACAGTTATCTCTTTCGAACAGTCGGTGGCAGGCACATACACCGTAACCACTTTCGACTGCGCATTGTAGTTCCACACTCCATTCGTCACGGTCTCACCGTTGACCTTTACTGCAGAGGGTCTGTCTGAACAGAGGAATTCGATGGTGTAGGCTCTCGTGGAAGGCATTCCGGGGAACGCTCCTGTCCGAGGGCATACGGTGAGTTGGTTGCCGGTATGGCGCAATACCGTGTTGGTGAACTTCCCTGCCTTGTAGCCTTCGGTATCGCCCTCATCCTCATAGAAGGTGGAGGTCCCATCTGCCCCGGGAACAACCTTGATGATAATCCTGTCGGGACGGGTGTTGAGATTGAGCATCGGAGGATAGTTGACAATCACCGAACCCGCCTTGTAGAAGTAAGGTATCTCCTCTTGTGTATAGGCATCGGTGAACACTTGGTTGCCTTCCACCACCTGATTGCGGCATACATCAAACCACTTTCCCTCGGGCAGCCATGTCCTGCGTGTGGCCTTTCCGTCTTTGCCGGTAGGTGTGACGATGGGCGCCACAAGGATATCATCACCAAACATATACTCATCCTCGAAGAGATAGGCGTTGCTGTTCTCGGGAGAGTCGTAATAGAGCGGGCGGCAGATGCTCACACCCGTGTCATAAGCCTGGCGGGCTGCGGTGTAGATATAGGGCATGATGGCATAGCGAAGCTTCACGGTCTCAAGGAGAAGCGGGAAGTTCTCATACTTCCAGATGCGTCGCTCTATACCCGGCCAATTGGTGGCATGAGTACGGAAAATGGGCGTGAAGACCCCATACTGCATCCATCTGAGGTATAGTTCGGGGTCGTTACCGTCAGTCTGCTGATGCCCTCCAAGGTCATGTCCCCAATATCCGAAGCCCACATTCGAGGCAGTGGCGGTGAAATAGGGTTGCCAAGCCAAAGTGCCATAGGTGGTGAAAGAGTCGCCTGAGAACCCGATGGGATAGCGATGGCTGCCCAGTCCTCCCCAACGGTGGAAGATGAGCGGGCGATGGTCGGTACGGTTGTTCTTCATATCATTGTAGAACACATGGTTGCACCAGAAGGTCTCGCCCAGACCATCCACATATTTGCTCGTGAGGTTTTGCTGCCAGTCAATCCACCAGAAGTCAACCCCCTGCTTCTCTCTCTCCCTGATGATATGCTTGAACATATAATGATAGAACTTGGGGTCGCTGAGGTTCCAAGGCACCACCTTGGTGCTCTTGTCGAGTCCCATGTCATCGCGCAAAAGGGCGAAGTTGTCCTCATCGTCGTCCACGCCATCGGCAGGATGCAGGTTGAGCGACACCTTCAGTCCGTTTTTGTGCATCCAGTCAATCAGTCCCTCTGGGTCGGGTATGGCGGTCTTGTCCCATGTCCATCCTGTCCATCCCTGCGTATGCCAGTCCATATCGAAAATCATGACGTCCATGGGAATGTTGTTACGTTTCACGTCGTTGACAATCTCCATGAACTCATCGGAGGTGTATCTCTGGTACTTGCTGTACCAATAGCCCAGGACATAGAGAGGCGGCATGGGCTGCCTTCCGGCAATCTTAATATAATCGCCCAAAGCTTTCTTATACTGATGGCCATAACCAAGGAAATACCAGTCGACAGCGTTTTTATCCACAGGTTCAGCCACCCAGTCTATTCCGTCGCAGGACTTGTCGAAAGCAAATGTGGTGGAGCCGTCTCCCCTTTTGGTTGAAGGAGACTCATCAATGATGCTCCATCCTGCCCTTGACAGCAGTCCGTTCTCCAGTTCCTGACGTTTGTTGTCGCCAATCTGTCCGTCGAGCGTCCTTGTCGTTCCTTTCAAATTGAGTGCATCGTCTTTTCCAGGATACCAAATCACATCCCTGCCATTGAGGCTGAAGCGGATGGTCAGTATCTCGTCGGAAGGCTTCTTGTCGGAGATGACACCTCCTATTTTATATTTCAATGTTACGGCCGATGTCTTGATGTATAGGAATCCGCCACTCTTCTCGGTCGTGAAATGAGGCACTGGGAGATTCCTGTTGACGACGGCAAAAGTTGCCCTGTCCTCAAAGAGGGCCCGGTCGCTGTATTGGATACGAATCATCTCCGGAGTCAGGACCGTGAAGCGAGCCTTGCCCTCGGTGACCACAGCGGCTTGATTGGCAACAGGATTGTTGGCTTCATCAGCAGACAGTTGCAATGCTGCAACGAAAAAAGTGAACAATGCGAAAAATCTTCTCATAGCGATGCAATTAAAATTTCAATTGCAAAATTACAAGATAACGCGTGCGATATGAAAAAAGCAAGCGAATGTATAATGAATATTAGTATAAAAATAGTCGAAATGGTTGAAAATCAACTATTTCGACTACCAATAGGTTTGTGTTTGTATAATGGAAATATTCCTTTATCTCACCCCTAAATCTCCATAATCAGCTTCTCGAACTGTTCATTTTCGGCCGTGGACCTGTTTTTTATCCTTGTCTTATAGGTGTTGACCGTATGAACTGAATAATTAAGGAATTTGGCTATGCGCTCACTGTCGGTTATACCGAGTCTGATCAATGCAAAGATGCGCATCTCAGAAGTCAGGGAATGTTCGTTTGGCGGCATCTTCCTGTCTTTCTCCTCGAAGAGCAAATTGAACCGTTCCACGAAGTCGGGGAAAATTTTGAGGAAAGTCTGGTCGAATGCCTCGTACATGTTTTCCCTCTCCGCATTGAGGGTTGACAATTTCATCATCGACCTCAGGTCGTCGTATTGTCTTGCCACGATTTTCCGGTCAATCATGAGATACAATTTCTCGAGTTTTGCGATAAACTCCGCATTGGTATAGAAGGAGCGGCCTATATAAGCGTTTTTGATTTTGTCGTCCTCTTTCAGTTGCTGGTTGGCATGTTTCAACTGCTCGAGCTGAGAGGCGATGGTCTCCCTTGCCTCGGTGAGTTTTCTGTTCTTTTTCCTGTTGAACCAATATCCATATAGGATGACAGCCGAGAGAATGACAAAGAGAGAACTTGCCGCGATGAGCCAATTTCTCTGGCTCGACACCGCCTCATACCTGTCACGCTCGATAATGGGAAGAATCTCGCCTATCTCTATTTTCCTCAGTCTGCTGTTGTAGAACTGCACATCCTCAAGGGCCTGATGGACATATAAGCTGGCTCTCTCGTGATATCCCTTGTTGTATATCATTCTCGAGAGGTGATAGAGGGCGGTGATTTCCCTTGTGGCGGTCTCGTTGTCGTAAATGGCAGATTGGGCAAAATATTCTATGGCTTTCTCCTCATTGTCGAGATAGATATACGCCCAAGCCATCTCTGCGGTGGTCATAGCCTTCATGTGCAGGTCGGTATCATTAAGTTCCAGGACCTTTTCGAAAGACTCAAGCGCCTGCTGATACTGATGGTCTCTCATCAGCCTGGAGCCGTTATACGACCACCACTTGGCTGAGTTGGGCGTCGTGACCTGCATCAGGGAGTCGAGATAGGCATTGCTCTGTGTGATGTATTTGGTGTAGAACGGTTCTTCACGAACATAATCGGCAAGTGACCGCCATAACTGACTGTAATGCTCATAGTAATCATTGAGATGATTCCCGCTCACCTTACTGCGGTCGATTGAATTGAGGACCTCATGTGCCTCTGTCAGTATACCTGCGGAGATAAGGGTAAAAGCCACAGCGTTTGACGCCTCTACAATGCGCTCGTCATTCTTGTTGAGCAGCGCGACATCAAGGCATTCTTTGGCATAGTGGTGTGCAGAATCGTAACAATAGCTTTTATACTCATTATAGAGACCATAAAGCAGGTCATAGTATCTGTCATTGTTTTCTATGTTGGGCTGTTGCTTGATTTTGGTGAGTTCGCTTTTCAACGTGTCTATTCTCCCAAGGCGTTTTTGCTCATACTGATCACGCTTGGCAAGGCTTTTATCCAGTTTGTTGAGCCAATCGTTGTAGCTGCTGTCTGCGAAAACCCCTGCAGGCAATGCTGTCAAGACAACAATTATCAGGTAATAGATGGCTTTCATATATAATCAAATGCTCTATTCAGTTAACGAACTACAAAATTAACAAAATAGAGAGAGAGAAAGAAAGCCACAAAGATTAATTAATAAATTTTAACAAAAGGGACAAAAGTGCCATCGGAGGCCTTTCAAACTCAAAGTCAAATATGCTGACAAAAGAATGAAAGTCCCCCGGACAAGCAAATTTTGCTGTTGCTATGCAGCGACAGCCATATTTCTCAATGCCTCAGCATTTTCTCACAAAGTGAGCCTGCCGTGCCGCTAACTCTGATGATGTATAGTCCGTTTCTAATCGACGAGGTATCGACGACAGCCATGTTTCTCCCTTCTCCGTTCATGAGCAGATGTCCTTCCCCATTATAGAGTTGCCATGCGAAGGGGTTGTCATCGGGACTGTCTATACGGAAGTATCCTCCGTCGCACTGGTTGATGAGATACCCATTATTGCCTGTGGTTTTTTTTTCAAGCACTCCCGTCTCATCGTTAAATATCGGTGCTTCCGACTCCGTTGAGGGTCTCATGCCCTGCACCTGCGGCCATCCATCACTACCCCATGTCACTTTGTCGAGATAGACCACCCTACCCGCATCCACGTCATTAGCCTGATAGCCATGATAGAGCACCCATGTCTGTCCGGCATCGTCGGTGACAAACTCAGAACAATGTCCCGGTCCAAATACCTCAGGGCTTTTGTTGAGCAACGGTGAGAAATTGTCGCCGATGGCGCTCCTCCCGTTTCGGTCGACATATGGTCCGAAGAGATTCTTGGAACGAGCCACAACAAGTCTGTATGTGCTGTTGGCACCTTCACAGCAGGAACCAGCCGACCCGATGAGATAATAATAGCCGTTGTGCTTCACAATCATGGTGGCTTCGATAAGCCCTCCAGCAATTTTCTGAGGCACCGCGCCTTCTTTTATTTCCAATCCGTCGTCGGTAAGCTGTACGCCGTAAATGTCATGAAAAGAACCCCAAAACAGGTAATTGCCCGATTCATCGCTGATGAAGAAGGGGTCGATGCAATTCTCTATTCCCACCTCACTTGAGATAAACAACTTGTGGGCGTCGTGGAATCCCCCATTGGGCCTGTCGCTGACAGCCACACCTATACCGCACTCCCATGTCTTGCCCCATTCCGATTTGGAATAATAGAGCACGTATTGCCCATTGATGTAGTTGATGTCAGGAGCCCAGATGCCACCTTTCGGAACGAAGTCCATAGGTCGTGTGGCATCGGTGAAGGCGGTTCCCGCATACCTCCAGGTCACCAGGTCTTTAGACCTGTAAATAGGCACATTATGCGTGTCCTCAGTAGCATAGAGGTAGAAATACCCATTGTCGGCCTTGATGACCGTGGGGTCGGGAAGGCTCCACTTGATGACCGGGTTGTGATAGACATCGCCATCATCAGCCTGTGCGCCTGATGAGACGCACAGAGCCATGACGGTTGTCAGTATAGAAACAAAAAGCTTACGTTTCATGAAAGGTCAATTAATTGGCAGGTTCAAACTTAGTCCACATGTCATCTGCCAGCAGGCAGAGGGTGAACGTATACCGTCCACTGACAGTAGGCACCCATTTGAGGTCGCCACCATCGTCTTGGAACCGGTACATAAGCAGCCTGTGGTCGGACAGCGGGTCGGCATTCTCGACGGGAGCATAGAAGAACTGGTCGCCCCATCCGTTGCCGAGTCCGATTTTGAACTCACCTCCCTCAGTGAAGTCACCAGTCCAGGCATAGTAATAGGGTTCTCTTGCCGAGCCCACCATCTCCATGCGTCCAGACGAGGTGTTGGTGTTCCATCCCACCGAGCATCCATTGCCACAAATCCAAATCAGTCCTGGAGTGGGCAGCTGCACAATGTTGAGCACTCTGCAGTCGTTGTATTCAGAGTTGGTGTCGACGATGACGGTGCGCAGTCCTGACGATTCGTTTCTGAATTCGCGGATATTGCCCTCCACCAAATACTCCATTTGTGTTCCATCAGCCATGCCATAAGCAGGATATGGTTCGGCAGTAGTGGTGAAATGATAATTGCATGGCACCATGTTGAACGACACCTCATAGATACCTGTCCCAAGCTGTCTCTGCTCAAGTTTTTGCGTCGACACGCTACCGTCGTCGGTTGTGATAACCATGTATATGTTCTGCGGATATTTCTCATATCCTGTGACGACGAACTCGACGGTGGAAACCTCGGGCTTCACATATTTCGTCTCATTGTTGACATTGCTCAGCACCTGGGCAGTGACCTTCACCGGATTGCCCGGAAGAGCCCATTTGGCAACCATGGAGTTGAGTTGGTTGTGGGTCAGGGTGAGCGATGTCTGTGTCCCCACGTCTATGTAGTCAGACTTGCTGTCTTTCATGGCTGTGGGATAGAGGCATACCTTGTATGTGACGACATCTTGGGGTGAGATGGGGCTTGTAGCAGCATCCCACGTGAATGTGACGGCATCCTGATTCTCAATGCCTTTGTTGAGCACGATAGACTCCACCGAACTCCTGATGTGCATTTCGTCGGGATAAGACTCAAGTTTGAACAACTCAGGGTCCTCATTGCAAGATGTGACGGTCAGGGCCACACACACCATGCTGAAAATATAAGAAAAGTACTTCATATTATTTCTGATTCTCTATAAAACAATTACACCTGCATGATTATTCCTCTCCTTTTTCGATGACCCAGAAAGGAGCCTCTCTCAAGTTGGGGTTTTTCTCATATTCGTCGATGTAGATAGGCATCCAATAATACTGCCTCTTCCAAACCCTTGTTTGATAGACCGTGCGCTTGAAGAATTCCTGCTGGGTGCGTCCCTGGAAGTTCATGCCCCAGTCGTCGCCGCACATTTCGGGCAGGTTCTCAGCATCCTTCCATCTGCGGATGTCATACCATCTGTTGTTCTCGCAGCACAGTTCCACCCTGCGCTCTGCTCTGATGACTCTTCTTACATCCTCCTGCGTGTTCTGCACCTGAATGTATTCCTCGTCGGTGAGCGGCACCTGTGTGAATGTGTATTTCCTCACGCCAGCGCGCTCACGAATGCGGTTTACGTAGTCGAGTGCCGTCTGACGGGCACCGTTGTCGTTGTGGGCCTCGTTGATGGCCTCAGCATAGTCGAGGTAAGTGAAGGCGAGCCTGTAGGTGAATCCCTGACGGTCGGTGATGGAGCCAGTGAGATAGTTGTCGAGCACATTGAGTCCCTTTCTCACGAGGTAGCCATTCTGCGGTGCGTCATGGGGTGAGGAGGTCTGCACATTGTCACGTCCGCCGTTTAAGAAATTGTATTTTCTGTTTCCGACAGCCAACCATGAACCATGGAAGGATACTGCGTTGTAGAATCGCGGTTCCCTGTTGCAGTACATATTGTAAGTGCCTCTTGCCGTGACCTCGCCAGGAACGCCGGTGCCATACTCCCACGAGGTGATGCCGTCGCGTTTGTCGACAGTAGTGGAGAATCCTTCTTCCACATAACCTGAGTTGGGGTCGTTGATGGGCAGTCCGTTTTGAGTGAAGAAAGCATCCACCAATCCCTGATATACACCAAGTCCGTTGCCACCGCCGTACTCACGCACTGATACAGTTCTCAGGAAAGTGTCACGGTAGCTGTTGCCCTTTGTGACAGGGAAAGTGATTTCATGATTGCCCTCACTCCATCTCTTGATATGTACGTTGTAAGTGGAGAGGAACGGATCGATGCCTCCATTGGGTCCTGGTTCAGTATAGAGAGCATATCCGGCATTCTCAGCCTCATCGATGCACAGTTTGCAAGCCTGCTCAGCCTTCACCCACTTCTGCGGGTCGTAGACAGAGTTGAAAATCTGCTCGTTCTTGTCGTTCACATAGTCAGTATACCATGGGTTGCCGTTGACCAGTGGCGAAGCTGCAAAGAGCAACATACGTGCCCTTACGGTTAGAGCCATGATGCGGTTGATGCGCCCATACTTGGCGGGGTCGTCGTAGACTGCGGGCAAAGCCATTGCAGCCTCAAGCATCTGCTTGTCGCAGTAGTCGACCACGTCGTCAAACTTCGACTGTCCCACCATGAGGTCGGAAAGTTCGAAATCGGTAGGTGCGATGTAGTCCGGGGTGAAAGGGATACCGCCATAATTCTCTGCCATCTGCCACCAGGCATAAGCACAGAGGAATTTGACCTCATTCTTCATGTTGTTGATTTCAGACTGTGGCAAGTCGTGGTCGGGCATTGCCTTCACCATGTTGTTGAAGATATAGCCATGCCTAATGTATCTTGGCATCATGTGCCAGAGATTGCCTCCCCAGGTGGAGTTGATGGTCCACTGTCCGAGAATCTTGGGGATGACACCTCCCCAGTCCCATTGCTGCCATCTGGCTGATGGCGTGATGTCGTCGGCAAACACCTCGTAACCGTCGGCAGTGAGCGCCCACTTGTCGGGGTTGTGGATGATGTTGTAGACATAGCTCAGCCAGGAATACACCTTGTCGCGGTTTTCAAACACCATTTCGGTGGTAAGCTCTGTATCCGGCTCCTTGTCGAGATAGTCGGAGCAAGACTGCATGACAGGCAAAGTCAGGACAGCCGTCAGCGCAATTATATAAATCTTAATCTTTTTCATAATTCCTAATAATCTGTATACTATATCATAAGCCGTTAAAAGTTCACATCCAGTCCGAACATCACAGACCTGTTCATCGGGTATCTCAATCCGTCGTTGGTTCCCAACTCCGGATCCCACAATTTGAATGAAGACAAGCAGAAGAGATTGTTGCCGCTGACGAAGACACGGCAGCTCTTGACGTATAGTTTCTCAAACCATGCTTTGGGGAAGGTGTATCCCACCTCGACAGTTTTGCACCTGAGGAAGCTCATGTCCTTTTTCCACCATGTGGAACGACGGTAGTTGTTGACATTTGGTCCGTAGCTCAGCCTTGGCCAGAAGGCGTATGGGTCTTGATTGCTGACCGTCCATCTGTCGTCGATATTATAGGAGTATGCGTTGCCCTCGGTTGTCGTGCCGCCACCAGGGAGGAAGTAAGGCTGTCCGCCAATGACACGGTACATGTCGCCCGAACCCTGGAAGAAGAAATTGAAGTCGATGTTTTTGTAACTGACCACGCCTCCGAAGCCATACACCATTCTTGGGTCCTCTGTGCCTCCGATATACCCTTCGTCTTCCTCGGTGATGACACCATCATGATTGACGTCGACATATTTGATGTCGCCAGGATGCAAGGTCACCGCACCCACGCCCTCCTGCGAGGGGATGCCGGCTTTCAGCGTTCCGTCGGGGTTGAAGTCGGCTTCGACGAAGAGCCTTTCAGCGGTCAGTCCCCAGAGTTCGTTCATGGAGCGTCCTGTCTGCGACCTGTGAGTGCCCTTGAGCACCTCAGGCTCATCCCTCTCAATCACTTTGTTTTTAGCATAAGTGAAGTTGCCGTATGCCGAGGTGAACAGGTTCTTGTTCCATTGCTTGTGGAAATTGAGCGTTGCCTCAATACCGTGGTTGGTAACTTTGCCGAAGTTGGCCCATGGCGAGGTGACAAAACCGCTCTGAGTGGGAATGATGGTGCGCTGCATGAAGATATCCTTACGGTCCTCCTTGAAGAGGTCGAAGTTGATGTCAAGCATGTTCCACAGTCCGAGTTCAAAACCCAGGTTTTTCTTCGTGACGGTTTCCCATGTGAGATTCTCGACACCGATGTCACCCTCAGTAATACCCGAATAGCTGCGCTGGCCAGTGGTTCCCCAAGTGTAGCCTTCCTGGTCGGTATACAGTGTTCCGAGGTAGGCGAACCTTCTGCCACCGATGTTGTCGTCACCAGCCTGTCCGATACTTGCACGGAACTTGATTTTGTTGAACGTACTCTTCAGTTTTTCCATAAAGGGTTCCTCGCTGAGCAGCCATCCAATGGCGAAAGACGGGAAGAAACCGAATCGCTTGCCCTTGGCGAAGTTTTCAGAACCGTTGTAACCAAAGTTAAACTCTGCCACGTATCTGTTGTCGTATGTGCCAGAGAGACGTCCGGCGATACCTTGTTTTCTGAAATCCTGTATGTTGCCGTCATCATAAGCCTGCTGGTTGTACAGCAAAATGGCGTCGACATCAGTTTTTCCGAACCTGTTGTTATACATCACATCTGCCTCGAAATAGACATTGGTGTTGCCATACTCGCCATTGTTGTAACTGCCCATCGACTCGTCTCCGGTCTCAAACTGGCTATAGATGAGGTTGCCTTCCTCGTTGCGCCCGGTAGCTGGGAACACCGTGCCTGGATTGGCTGTACGTCCACGTGAACTGCGGTTCCAACGGTCGAAACTGAAGAGCGCCTTCGCCTTAAGTCCTTTGGTAATCATCTTAAGGTCCTGCTCCACGCTAAAGAGCGTCTGCAGTTTGGAAGAAGTGATGAAGTCATAACCCTGCTGGGTGACGGTGCGCCAGGGGTTGGCCCTGTTGGAGATGACAGGAATCGCTCCGTCGCTGTACTGTGCAGGGTGAACGAACGGCAGGGTGCGGAAAGCCTCTCCGAAAGCCCCATCGGTATTACACCTCTGTTTTTTGAAGCGGTTCAGATATCCACCAATATTGACCCTGAGCAAAGTGGTCTTGGTGACATCCATGTCGATATTGGTTCTCAGGTTGAACTGCTGGTTGTTGGTGGCATTGTCAAAAAGCAAACTCTTGTCCTGTTCCAGGATGCCGCCCTCCTTGAAATAAGATGCCACAATAGAGTAGCGGAGGAAGTCGGAACCGCCGCTGATATCAAGATTGCCACGTGTTGTGTAGGCATAATCTTTTGTGATGGCATCCACCCAGTTGACATCAGGATAGAGGTCGGGGTCATATCCCGAACGGGTGCGGTCGATTTGCAGTTGGGTGAAGGGTTGGGCTATTCCATCCTGGGCGGCAAGTTCATTGAGCAACGACATATAGTCGGGCGCATTGAGAAATTCCGGCAGTTTGGTAGGCTCGTTGATGGAGTGCTCGAGGTGGAATCTCACCTGTGGCGCTCCTATCTTTCCCCTTTTCGTGGTGATGACGATGACACCATTGGCACCTCTCACACCATACATGGCTGATGCGGATGCATCCTTCAGGATGGAGAACGACTCTATCTCAGCCACATCCACATTATTAAGGTCGCGTGCGACACCATCAATAAGAATAAGCGGGTTGTTGTTGCCAGAGAAGGTGGAGATACCGCGAATCCAGAAATTGGAGTCGTCGTATCCCGGTTCGCCCGACCTCTGGATACCGATGACACCGCTCAACTTACCTGCGAGGTTGTTGGACAGGGTACGTGTGGTACCAAATTTCAGTTCCGAGGGGTTGATGGTCTCAATAGAGCCGATGATGGATGCTTTTTTCTGGCTGCTGTAACCAGTGACCACCACTTCGGTGAACTCATTGGCCTCTTCCTCGAGCATCACATTCAAGAGTTTTGCGCCGTTTACCTTGACCTGGGTCGTCTTGAATCCCACATATGAGAACTCAAGCGTGGCATTGCTCTGTGCCGGCACATCAATTTTGAAAAGGCCGTCGATATCGGTAATGGCAACGTTGTCTGTCCCGACTGAGGTCACTGTCACACCAATAAGCGGTTGTTTCTCCTGGTCGGTGACGAGACCCGTCACCTGACTCATTTTCACATTCTGTTGAACCTGGGCAACAGCCTTTGTCAAAAACGGCTCAGCCACCAGCAACGAGATGGTGCAGACCAAAGTCGCACCCACCGGCAGCCATGAGCGGCAAAATTTCAATAATAGTTTTTTCATCATATCAATTAAGTTAGTATTTCTTCGATTTTTTTGCAAAGTTAACCCAACCGCACGCACATACATAATTGAATGGTGTTTGTATAAGTCGAATATTAAGTGTTATAACATTAAATAACTGATTATCAGCGACAAAACAAAAAAGCACCCCATATTCGTGTATAACGGAAATATAGGGTGCCTTTGGCATTTATTGAAGGAAATCGACTGTTCGACGTGGCGAATACAGTTCCCACAAAGATGCTATTGTCCATCCTGGAGCAAAGATATCGTTATAGAAACCCTTCCCGTTTTTGCCATAGTCCCAATGGGTGTGTTGCACCACCTCTGGATTGAATCCCGGGACACCGATGCCGCACAGCCTATTTTCTGTGGGCAGCAATTGGCAAAGCGAGGAACTGATAACATCGGAGATACTTTGGAATCGTTTTTCTTCTGTCACCTCAGAGAGCCACCGTACTATATGGTTTAGTTCAAACACGAAGACATCGATGTGGTTGTTTTCTACCGACACGTTGCTCCATCCTCGGCTTTTGAAACCGAGGTCGCCCAACATCTGTCCCTGTGCGAAGGGGACGTCCCACAGATAATACCATGACAGAGCGAAATAGGCTGCTTTCCGGCAAAGGTCTATGTAGTGGCTTCTCTCCTTGTTTTTTGTCACCATGGCGAGATAGTAGGTCGCCGTAACGGCACTTATCGCAGCCTCCTTATCCTCGCAGTTGGCATCAAGAGTCGATGAGAAGTAGTCGCTTTGGGATATGATGTTCTTTTCCAGATAGTCGACCGTGCGCTTGGCTGCTTTCAGGTAATCTTTGTTTTTAAAGAACTTATAACCCATCACAAGTGTTGAGGTGGCACTGGGTGTGGACCCACCCGATGCATCCACCTCGGAGAAGTTGTCACGGTATTTTCTCGGGAAGTGTCCATCCTCATCCTGCAGACGCAGCATCGCGTCGAGCAGCGTCTTCATTCTCTCTTCCCATTCCTTATGCACACGGGCGTGCCTGCGCTCATAATTGAGGTAGTGAAGTACGGCATACACAGCCTCCGATTGCTCGCGGATGGAATGCACGATATCCTTGTCTTCGGGAATGCCTCCGGCTATGTGCATGTCCTCCTTGAAGAAGCCGTTGGCGGTGAAGCCATGTCTCAACCAGCTGTCGAAAATGTCCTGACCGATTCTCACCAAAGTGCCATCTCCTGTCATCTCCCCATACTCAAGAGCATTGAAAGCATTGAGGAGTACCCTACCGCAGAAACCCAACTGTACATGGTCGACGGGTTTGCAGTCATCACATCTTATGCTGATTCCAGAGTGGTATTTGAGCGGATACTTGTCGACATAAGCCACCCTGAAATAGTTGGAGAGTTGCTTTTTCACCTCATCGGGAGAATACAACGGTTGAAGAGGCTGCGGTTTGAGCCTGTCATAACAATAGCACCAAGTGTCGGCGACAAACTGTCCGTAGTCTGACGTGTTGCCTTCATGCAAGAACCATTTCAGTGTGATTTGCTCGTTTTTCTCCAACTTGGCAAAAGCACACACTGGAGGAGTGAGGGTAAGTTTGCGGATATATCTCTTAGGCGTTTCTACAAAGGGATATCCGAAAGTGAGTTTGGCAATGCCCTCCTCGTTGTCAAATCCTAGGAAGCCCACCGATGATTTTCCGCCCAGTATCACCTCACCTTCCTGATGGGTGAGCAGAGCGTCTGCAAGTTGCTTATCCAACATCCTCATCACAGTGAGTGTGTTGCCCGTCTTCCCGTCATACACACCCGTGAGCGGTGAGTACAACCTGTCCTCTCTGAAATTCCAACTGACAGCGGTGTGGAAAGAGGGAGCCTCCTTAGGAGAACGCAGGTTCTTGTGGTACCAGAATCCGGGCAGATAGAAATCGCAATCGTCTGTATGGAAACCTGTGTTTGCTGATATGCTTATATTGAAATAGGTCTGCTCCTTTGCCTCAATGGTGATGCTGAGCATCTTGTCTTCTCCCACGTTCTCTGTTCTCTTGTTGATGGTCACGGGCAAGTTGTTGTCAGCCACAAGTCTCCCATCCCTTTCGGCAAGGCGATGGACGACAGCAGCATTGCCAGGCTTTTTCAGCGCGATTTTGTAACTCAGCTCAACGGCATTTGCACTCATGGCGACCGTTGAGAGCAAAAGCCCGCATAGGCATAATCTCAGATTATTCATAATCATTGTTTCAAGTTTTGCATTTGCTCAACCTTTCAAGTTGAATAGTTATTTTAATTTTGTACGTTTCACTCCTTCATTGGTCATTTTCACTGGTTTGATGAATCCGTTGGAGTCGAACTCCAGACGGTCAATACACGTCATCCTCGAATTAGCGGCAGTTTCGGTAAGGGGTCTGCGGTGATATACGATATACCACTCGTCTTCTCCCCTACCCTTGATGACCGAGTGATGACCTGCCCCAGTCGCTATTTGGGCATCCTGCTCAAGTATTTTCCCTATCCTGCGGAAAGGTCCCAATGGCGAATCGCTGATGGCATAACTGACACAGTAGTTGGGCTGCCCCCAACCACCTTCACTCCACATGAAATAATACCTGCCGTTGCGTTTCAGCATGAAAGGACCCTCCACATAATGCTCTGGGGTGACTTCCTTGTAGACTTCACCATCATCAAAAGGTATGATTCCGAGCAAGTCGGCAGACATTCTCACCACATTGCAGTGTCCCCATCCGCCATAATACATATAATACTCACCGTCATCATCTTTAAAGACATACTGGTCGATGGGCTGAGCGCCATTCACAATTTGCTGTATCAAGGGTTTGCCGAGCGCGTCCTTGTATGGTCCTTGGGGTTTCTTGCTCACAGCCACACCGATTCCCCCGACTTCACCTTCGTGGACATCGTTGGCGGAGAAGAAAAGATAATACATACCGTCTTTCTCCACCAAGGCAGGTGCCCACATTGCCCTTCTAGCCCACTTCACGTTGTCGCTCGTGAGTACATGAGGATGCTTTTTCCACTTCACCAAATCATTTGACGAGAAAGCGTCGAAGAACAGCTGTTTATCATACTCGGCCGAGAAAGTAGGAAACACCCAGCACTTGCCTTTGACCACCACAGCCTCCGGATCGGCATACCATCCCTCAAAAATGGGATTGCCACTTGTTGGAACCTGACCGTTGCAGCCTGTTCCATATATCATCATCAATGCCAGCAACAGATACTGGCGATAATTATCAGTCATGGTGCAAAGATACGAACTTTTGATTGTTTTTTATATATATGCCTCGTTGAGATGGTCTGTTTACTGCTATGCCCGCCAGGGTATAACAAGATGTGCCGTCAGATGGTTGGGCAAGAGTCGCCCTCACGGCCGATTCTTCTGCTGGAGAAAGAGAGATTTTGTCAACACAAGGAGCCCATCCCGAATCACTTCCCAACACAATGACGTTGATCCCTGTCTTCAAGGTCACCTTCACTGTCTTTTTCTGCGCCGTGCCGGCCTTCCATCCTCCTGTACTTTCAAAGACGGTGTTCACTTTGGTGCCATTATTTGCCCTGACATACATCTGCCTTGTCTGATTGGTGAAATAAGTGACCTCAAGATTATAATTCCCGCCATATGCGGCATCATATCTGAACAACGCCAGGTTGTTGTTTCCGTTGCCGATATAATTGAGGTATCTACCACCCGAGGCTTCGTCGTCATCAACAATGGCTACCTGCCCGGATGTCGAGGCATACTCCGCCTCTAAGTTGCCATCGACAAGTCCAAGCGACGACACCTCCACCCTATCAATCTCTGGCAGTGATGGCTCTGCGCTAAAAAGCATCGTGTTGTAACCCTTTCTCAGCGTCACGAAGAGCGGTCTCCTCACCATGGCATCTCCTGATGACTCGAATACCGACACCACCGCATCCGCATCATTCACGGCAAGATAGACATTCCGCCGTTCTCCATACGAATAAAACACATTGGCAAGATAGTGACCATCCTGCTCTGCCTCATAATGGAATGTGATGTTGTCATTTCCCACCTTCTCTGCATCAGCAGCCCTCAGCACCACCTTTTCGGCATCGCCCGCGACAATCTTGGTGAAAGCGATTCTGTCTATGTTGGGAGCAGTTCCATTGGGATTGGTGAGGATACAGAAACACTGTCCCTCCTTCAGGCTGACCTTCAGGGTGGCCTTTCCCTCATCGGCTATTCTATCCCATGTGGAGACACTCGGACAAGTAAGCGTATAATTGCTGTTACCTATGGTTACTTGCAAATTGCGCGACTGATACGACAAGTAATACACGTCCATCAGATAATCGCCGTCTGCCGGAATCTGGCAATTGAACCTCAACATGCCGTTGCCATGGTCGAGTCCGCTTACATATTGTCCTCCTGACTGGTCATCGGTTTTGACCACAGCCGAACCCGTGGTCTGGGCATTCTCGGCCTCATATCCGAAAGATGCACCGAGGCGATTTTGAAGGGTGACAGCGCATGCTGCAGTGAGCGCTGTTGTGGCACCGAAAGCAGAACCTGGACGAGAGTAGTCTACATTTCCAAATCTCATGTCCTCTGCCGCCTTGGTAAGCCAGGCCGAATGGCCGAAACCTTTGGAGTTGATGTTGTTGTAGGCGTGGAAAGCATTGGCTGTTATCCATGCCTGGTACTCAGCGTCTTCAAACTGCATGGCATACATGCCCGCATATCTCATGAGTATGCCCTTAAACCCCTGGAAGTCGCCGTCGGCATTCTGACACACCCTTACCAATCCGTTGCTGTTGCACAGGGCAGATTTGGCATATGCGATGATTCTCGTCGCATCGGTTTTATATTGCTCGTCTCCATAATGGCGGTAAAGCAGCAAAGCCCCGCCGAGCATCGTACCCTGATTGTAGGTGGAGGCCCATGTGTTGCGGTCTTTCAATGAAAGGTCATTGGGATTGAATGTGACACTGTCGTAAACCTTTCCAGTATAAGGCTCGAAAAGATATTTGCGTTGGTTGGCATAGAGTTCCCTTGCTTTCTCAAAATATGATTCATCACCCGTCCCGATGGCGATGTAGCATGCCGCCACCTCCGCGGGACCATTGACGCAAGAGTTGGCACCATTCCTGTCACCAGAACTCTCGGCCCATCTCAGCAGTCCGACATATCCTAAGTATGCTCTTTCCCAAATAAGGTCGAAATTCCGTTTGGCATCATTGAGGTAACTCATTTTTCCAGTTATGAGATAAGCCCTTGCCGCCGCAATAATCATCCACATCACATCATCATTGAAATCATATCCAAACCAGTCGTATCCACCTACTGTGGTACCACCGTCCCAGCGTGTTCCCACATGATAACGCATATAATCATAGCAAGCCTCGAAGATGTTAAGGTATTTCCTGTCGCCCGTGGCCTCGTAGAAGTCGAGAACAGCCTCGAGTGTCTCCGCCTCATTCCATCCTCCGTTGTTGAAAGTTCGGTATCCGTTTCCTTTGTCCTGAACATATTGTGTGAGGAAACCATCGAGCATCCTTTGCCTAGCTTTTTCATCGAAAACCAATTGTGGCTCCACCTCCTCGAAATGCCACATCATTTGCAATCCCAGCTTAGGCTGCTCGCCGTCCACGGTGCTCGTAACCCCGAGATACTGGTCATGCAAAAGGCAATAGTCATTGTTGGCCTCATCCACAGGTTCGAAAATCCATCCCGCCCCATTGCCTGTCTGCACCAATGCGCCGTTGCTGATGTCCAAATACATCCCTGTGTACACGTTTTTGAGCAACATCTTACCCTCGCCGTCAGCAATGGCACTCCACTGTTGGGCTGGAACATGGGTTTCAGTCCACACCACCACAGGTGTCTGTGCATCTTTTGAGGCATTTTTCACGAACAGCGAGGCCTGGGCATTCCCGTCAGGAACTATACGGTAAGTTTTTCCGTCTGTCACTTCGGCTCTCGCCTCATTAACCATAGTCAATGCCATAAGGCATGCAAGCAACAATCTCATCGGTTTTCTTTATTTTGTTATACTATTTATGCTGCGAAGATACTACTAATCCCACATAATATGACAATAAAAAGCAAATGTATAATAGTTTGAAAGTCGTTGAAAAAATAGTATATTGACTGTCAATATGTTAGAGATGTGAGGATTCATGGCTTGTATAAAGGAAATATTCGATGCCATTTGCCTCCAACAACAATTATTTATCTCTACTGGCTTCGTCCATAACCATCCGAGCGGAAACTTCCATCCGAGCAAGTTTGACGATACTTTAACCCAGACCCTCAAAAAGGCTTGTGACCTCATGCGTATCCACTTCCTCGACCATGTGATTGTATGTGATGGGTTTTTTTATTCGTATCACGACCGAGGAAGGCTGTAAAACTTCATTGGTGGGGCAATTTGCCTCACCAATATTTCGGAATCGGCTATTGTTGCCTGACAATAGCCGATTCTCATTGGGATAAAAACGTATTTATTAAAATCTGCAATTTTGATTTGAATCGAACTACGGAAGTGTTAATAGAGAAGGGCATCCTATCAGACGGAAGCCGTTAAAGCGGTGAAGCCGGGCGATACAATTAACGGCACTGTGAAGGCAAAGAACGGACAGCCGCTCCAGAATGCCAACCTCGTTGAGATAGACAAGATAGGGCGTATCGTGGCCATCGCCGTCACCGACAAGAACGGCCACTATGCTATGAAGGTGGTGAATCCCGGCAACAAGATTCGCTGCTCATACGTAGGATACAATATGCAAACGTTCGACATCAGTAGCAATCAGATAGACGTGACGATGGAAGAGGCCATGAAGTTTGCGAATGTAAAAGTTGTGGGACATGCCGACAGCATTGACAGCAGCAGTTGGCGCTACAAAGACCGGGATAATTCCAACGGAGATGACGGGACGTTCAGCATGATGGAACAGGACCCGACCTTCCCTGGTGGCAAGGCTGAAATCATGAAATATCTGAGCGTTCATCTTCGTTATCCTGCTGTTGCCCGGGAGATGCAGGCGGAGGCCGAAGTCCTAGTGCGGTTTACGGTTGACAAGACCGGATTCGTGCGCTCACCTCAAGTCGTAGAGACAAACTCCCAAACGCCGCTTGTCACCGCTGAGACGGCAAAGGCCGCCAAGGAAGGCGATGAGGAGGCCATAGAAGTCACCAAGAACTATTATGACGCCATAGAAGCCTTGAAGGAGGAAGCCATCCACGTGGTGCGCAATATGCCACGATGGGAGCCTGGCCGACAGAACGGCAAACGCATAGAGACCTCGTTCACGTTGCCCGTCAGTTTCAAGTTGGACAAGCCTTAACGCTGGCTATTTTTCCGGTATCTTTCCATTTCCGTGTCAGGTCGATTCATAGGAGGCCAGTTGTGGTGGAGCGAGAGGGAAATATTTGATTTGCCGAAGGAACAATTCAGCAAATTCGGATTGTGGTGCAGCGGAAGGGAAGTCCATTTCAGTCCTCCATGGGTGTCAAAACGATTCAACGGGGTTGGTTGTGGCAAAAGGGAGGGTTATGTATATGAAAATATAATTGCTCAGATGCTTGCCGCATCGGGCAACAAACTCTTCTATTACACTTGGCCGAAGGATGCGACACATAACTACGAGATTGACTTCCTGCTCTCTCATGGTGCCAAGATTCATCCCATAGAGGTGAAATCCTCCGGTTACAATACCCACGCTTCACTTGATGCATTCTGCAAGAAGTATTCCCATATCGTGGAAAGACGCTATCTCATCTATACAAAGGATTTAAAGAGGGACAAGGAAACTCTTCTGCTTCCCGTTTATATGACACCATTCATATAGGTAAATGGATATCTTAGAATTACGTGGATAACCGTTTCTTCAACCTCGTATTTCGCTTCTGAACGACCATATTGTGGATGGAATAGGCTTGAAATATCCTTTTTTTATTTAATTTTGCCAGTACAAACAATATAAAGATTTTTCCCATTATGAGACTCGTCCAACTACTGCTCCTACACCTGCTGTTCATTGTGCCCTCAGCCATAAACGCCCAGGATACCTATACCAACCCCATCCTGGGAGGTGACTTCCCCGACCCGACCATCCTTCGCGATGGGAAGGATTATTATCTCACCAACTCTGCCTTCGACTACGTGCCAGGATTGGTGGTGTATCACTCCACCGACTTGGTCAACTGGAAACCTATCAGTTTCGCACTTAAAACATATTTGGGAAGCATCTGGGCACCAGACATCAAGAAACACAAAGGGAAATACTATATCTACTTCACCGTCCATGGGGACCGCCGCACCAACTGCGTGGTGTGGGCAAACTCACCCTACGGTCCATGGAGTGAACCCATCGACCTCAACATCGGCGACATCGACCCTTGCTTTATCGAAGGCGATGACGGACGGTGCTACTTGGTGATGAGCGGCGGCAACCGCTGGACGCTGTCGGACGACTGTCTCTCCGTAGTGCCAAACTCTAAAGTGCATTTCTATGATGGATGGCAATACCCCGAGGAATGGATAACAGAGGGTTTCTGCCTTGAAGGTCCCAAACTCTACCATATCGGCGACTATTTCTACTACATCAGCGCAGAGGGTGGTACTGCCGGTCCTCCCACCAGCCATATGGTGGTGGTGGCGCGCTCCAAGTCCATCGACGGTCCGTGGGAGAACATGCCGTCCAATCCTCTCATCCACACCTACAACAACAGCGACCGCTGGTGGTCTCGCGGCCACGGTTCGCTTATTGACACGCCTGATGGTCAGTGGTACTGCGTCTATCACGCATACGAGAACGGGTTCTATAACCTCGGACGACAGACACTGATGGAGCCTGTCCACTTCACTCCCGACGGATGGATTATTTCCGACGGCGGAGACGCCAGCCAACCCTTGCCCAGACCATCAAAAGCAACACCTGACAACAAAGACAGCCGACTGGCCTATCTGCCGGCATTCCGTATCGGACTTGACTGGCGTTTTTACAAGAACTACTCACCCAAACGCACCAAGGTGGAAGGCAACACACTCATCCTACAAGGGCAGAGCAATTCAATAAGTTCATCATCACCAATGATGTTCATCGCTGGCACCCACCGCTATGAAATAGAAGCCGAGATAGAACTCCACGGCAACGTAAAGGCTGGTCTTTGTCTTTACTACAATGCCGATTACAACGTAGGGACTGGTTTTGACAGCAGCCGACGTTATCGCTATCGGCGCAACAAGTCAAATGGTGTGGGGCAATCAGAAGGCAACCATCTGTGGCTGCGACTGCGCAATGACGCACATGTGGTGACGGCTTACTGGAGTACCGACGGAAAACAATGGAAACGTGAGTCGTGGGGGCAGGAGGTTTCCGGATTCAACCACAACACGCTCTACGACTTCCAAAGCATCCTCCCAGGCCTGTTTTGCGAAGGTGAGGGTTCTGCCACCTTCAGCAATTTCAAATACCGTGAGCTATAATGCAGATGGAATCAACTCAAATAACAGCGTGAAGGGTTTCCGCACGCTGAGGAAATGGTTAGTGTTCAAAACAAAATCTGAATATGCTGTCCAAGATTCCTCCCAGCCACTCAGGGAACACCCAAAAGAACAGGATGATAAATACAAAACCTATCCAACCGCATGCCCTGGTGAAACCTGGCGACGGCTTCTTGCCTGTTACCATCTCGTATAGCGAAAAGACAATTGCCCCACCATCAAGAGGATAAACGGGCAGAATGTTCAACAACGCCAATATAAGAGACAGTGATATCAACGGCCAAAAGAAGTCTTTGCATTCTTCAGACATGTATGGCATCGCAATATAAAGAATCAAAAAAGTGGCGAGATTGAACAGCACCCCTGCTGCAGAGATAAGCAGTCGTTTCCATGCTTGCTTATCCTCGATATAAGGTGAGGTGGCTGATGCCGCTCCCTGACTTCCCGACTCCAAGCCTTCCGCCTCATTTTCAGTAACAGATTCCCGTGATTTAAACATCGTCACACCACCCAGGGGAAGAACTCCTAAACTCCATTTAATATCTCGCCATGAACTTCCTCCCTCAACTGCTTTGGGCTTGTAACTGACAAACGAGAGGAAGAACACCTGCATTTCCTGGATAAAGCACCCGAAAGACTTGCCCACAATCACATGGCCCAACTCATGAATGATAACGACGGCGGCCAGATAGGGATAGAAACTCCAATCATCTGTGAACACATCCCGTCCATTGGACAACCAGAGAAAAATGGCCATTCCTATAACAAGGTTCAACCCATTGAAGGTAATCCCCTCTTTGGGCTCTTTGTTTTCCTCTGTGTCCGGAGACGGTGGCGTCTGCCCCGTGTAATAATCATTCATTTGGTCATTCCTCCCCCCTTCAGGTATATGATTAAACTCCGGCGGAAGATTATTGATATCATTATCGTTCATATCCCCTCCTAATGCCGTATATCCAATTCCATCTTGTCGATATCTGGCATCCAAGCATCATCATTGCTGAGGCAGATGCTATTGCGCCCCTTCTTGAGGTTCACATCGAAAATGATGGTGGCAGGACGGTCCCACTCGCCCGAGTTGACTCTCAGTTTGGTGATGTGCTGTCCGTTGACAGTGAGGTCCATGGTGCGTTCTTCACCGGAGAAGCAAGTGATGGTCATGCGGCGAGTGCCAGCTTTCTTTACATAGATATCATTCCACTGGATGTCGTTGCCCTTGCGCCCCCCGAGCCATCCTGCCATATAGCCACCACTAGCGTGTGAAACAGCAGTGAAGATGCCCGACTTCTCCTCCTGATTGTTGCGCAACTCCTGATAAGCGGGCAGCAATGCGCTCTCAGCTTCAAAGACCTTGCGCTCCAAACGCTTCTTGCCCTTCACGCGGAAAATCTTTGTGCCATGTGCAGGTATCTTCAGGGGGATGGGATTCATGTCGCAAAGATAGTCACTCTGTGCAAAACAGTCGTAGTATTGCACAGCACCACCAAGATCAATTGTGGCAGGATTGAGTGTCACGGTCTGTTCCACATCGCTGGGGTTATAGATGGCCACGGCACGCTCCTTGCCCTGCAGTTTTTTGATGTCCTTCACCAGAATGAAACACTCGCCCTGTTTCTCCGCCACATATGCCTGCAGGTGCAGCGGGTCTTGGTTGAGGGCGATAAGGTCGCGGTTGCAGAGCAGTTTCAGTGACTCCGGACGGATATTGCGGGTGTCACAACCGATGAGCAGCGGTGACGACATGATGCACCACATACCGAAATGCGTCTCGTCCTCCACCTGCGACATCGACCTTCCCACTTCGAGCATGTCCATATCGTTGTAGTGACCGTCGTGACAGAAGGCGCTCATGTAGAGATTCTCTGCAAGGATGCCGCGCACACTCCTCCACGCATCGAAGATGTCGCCCGTGGTGCGCCAGCTATCGCAGACGTCAGCCCCCCATGTGCCAGGATATGCCCAGCGGCACATATTGAAAACGACGTCCTTTTTGCCGCAGTTCTTGATGGCATTTGAGATTTTGGTATATTGCTCACGTTCATCGAGGCGCATGTGGTGTCCGCCACAGTAATCCACTTTGATGAAGTCGAAATCCCAGTCAATGAAGTAAAGTTTGCAGTCCTGCTCCTCATGGCCAGCAAAGCCCACGCCGATTCCCCATGGATGGCGGTTTTGACTGCCACAAGTATTGTCGCCGGCATCGGAATAAATGCCCGCTTTCAGGCCGAGTTTGTGGATATAATCCACCAACGGACGCATTCCGTTGGGGAATCGCTTTGTGTTCAGGCGCAGATGACCATCCTCGCCACGTCCGTCCCAATAGCCGTCATCGATGTTCACATAGAGATAACCCGCCTTCTGCAATCCATTCTGGTGCATGGCATCAGCCTGTCCCTTGATGAGGTCCTCATTGATATTGAGGGCAAATGTGTTCCATGAACTCCAACCCATCGTAGGAGTCCGTTGGGCAAAAGCGACCACTGCAAAGCATGTCAGCATCGCCAAAAACAATGTCTTGCGCATAGAGTTGGTATGTTTTTTACAGTTTTTCTTTTTAAATCACAGCCGCATTCCGACAAAGGCACGGGTGCGCCATTTGTTTTGGTTGACAACCACAACATCATCATCAAATATGGAGTTGTTCATCACCAAGGTGATTCCAGCAAAACAGCGTGAGGAGAAATTGTGGACGATGGCAGCCCGCTCGTTGAAAATCATGTTGAGGCGCATATGTTTCGCATGCTTGCGCTCGCCGTTCACTGTGAAGTTGTTGCGGTTGTAAACCACAAAGGTGGGCAGGGCAGAAAAATGGAGCAGCCACTTCTTGCCGAGCACAAAGTTGTAACCATAACCGCCACCGATGCCGACATGGCCTGTGTAGATACGCACTTCAGGGGCATTGGGGTTCTTCGTTTTCAGGTCATCACTCGTCTCGATGCTTCCTCCCTGATAACTGAATCCGGCGAGCCATGAGCCAGCCGAGCGAAGTTGGATATAGCTCTGCGTAAAAGCGGCAGGGAAAGAGAAACGCCGGTGGTTGAACGTATAGTAACCTGCCAGATTAAGCACCTTCATACTGACATCACCACTCTCCAACCGCTGTATTCCATTGCGCTCAATATTACCCGCCAGGGTGGACGACCGCTGATAGCTGGCATCGAGGCTCAGGCGGTTGCTATAATAGTTGAGATTGAACTCATAATCCTTATAGATTCCCTTCCACTTGGCGGGATTCACTGCTATGCCGACTCCTATTCCCCGATAGATGCCAACCACAGCTACGGTGGTCTTGTGACTGGTATGAAGATCGGCCTTTGAATAGATGTCGTTCACTGTTCCTTTTGCGTGGATGCCATTGCCAGTTTGGTTGAACCTGAACTTCATCGTCAGCTTTCCCTCAGGGCGGACTACATAGGTGGTGTCATAGGGAGTCTTGTAGTAGCGCACAGCAAGCACACTGTCCACATGCGCCCTCCGTTGCTTGCGGCGAGACTGTGCGGTGGCGGTCATGCTAATGGCCAAAAGAACAGCCACAACAAAAACTATCCGAAGGCTATATACCTGTTTGCTCACAACGATTAGAATTCAAATCCGAGGTTCAAGAAGAAATATGGCTTTTTGGCATGGTTGCTGTAGCCGAGAGTGGCACCGACAGGACCAAACATCGTGTTGAGATAATAGGCTATTTGTGCACCGAGCAGGGTCTTATGGTCGAAGAGCTCGTCCAAGCTGTCTGTTTGCTGGGCACCAGCCACACGGAGCAACACATAGTTGTTAGTGCCCATGCGCTGCTGCGCCTGCAGTTGTGCTGCCACAAAATGATGGTCGACATACTCCATATTGCCGATACCTGCAAAGGGCATCTGCTGTTCCACATAATGACCGAACCACTCACCGCCTACGGTATTGCCAAAAACGGGAGGGATGACGGAACCGAAGAGCAACCGTCCGTAGAACATGGGTTGGAGCGTGAAGCGGCTACCAAAGGTGAAAGACCTGCGCCAGTTGCCGCTGACCTCACTCATACCAGCCACACCGTCGAGTTGTGCGAAATTGTCGGTCAGGTAGGCATACTCAGCATGAAAGCGGACTCCCCGTGTGGGGAAATACCAATGGTCCTCATTGTTGTAGTCAACCTGAGCGCGGTAGCTGAAGAAATGCTCGTTTTCGAGCGTCACCTGCGGGGAGGATTCCGAACCCAGTTTGTTGCGGTAGTGCATGAAATCCCAGCGCAAACCCATCTGCAGGTTGAAATACCGCAGATTGAAGTTGATAGGCTTGAACTCAGCTTGGAATTGATTGTAGAGAATGCTGTAGTCGCGCTCCCCTTTGATATATATATCCACATCATTGCGGCGGAACGTGTATCTGAAAGTGGGTCGGGTGAAACTCCTTGGGTGGATGGTCACCTCGCCCTGCGCCATCAGGCGCTTGCCCAGTCGCAATGTGATGTCGGTATTGATTGGAATGGCCGTCTTCAGTGGAATATCGAGTCCCAACTGCACAGCAGCATATTCCTCTATGTCGTAGCGTGCGCCAACTTGCAGCTGCACCGACTTGCGGTTGCCTGCAGACAGAATGACGCGCACCCCATCACCATCAGGCACCAAGCGGCACTCAGCTGTCTGATAAAAGAGGTCGATGCGCATGGATGTAGTGAGTTGCTGCTCCAATTCTGCGTCAATGCTGTCCTTCCTGTTCAGACCAAACTTCTGCCGCAAGAATCGTTCTGCCTGTGGGGTCATGTTCTCGAAGGAATAGCTGGTAACATGCTGTTTCTCAGTCATCACCTTCGGACGCAGAGGATGCAGGATGGTAGGTCGGAACGACTCGTCGATACCGATGCGCTTCTTCAGGGCGATGATGTCATCCCAATGTCTCATGGCAAGTTCCTCACCTCGGCGGATGAGTGTGTCGATGGCAGCCTGCGAGAAACTTGCTGAACCGTAGCCTTTCGTATCTACCTGCAGGTGAAGGTCGGTGATAGCAAGGTTCTCGTCATACTTGTTTTTGCAGTTGACATCAATAATCTGGCTGAGTATGCTCATAGTACCTCCCAAAGCCTCGGCATTCTTCGGCGCACCCTGAACAGTGACACCAATAATGATGTCGGCACCCATCTCGCGGGCGATGTCGGCAGGATAGTTGTTGCGCAAACCACCATCAACCAAAACCTTGTCGCCAATCCTCACAGGAGAGAAAGCGGCAGGAATGGCCATTGAGGCACGCATGGCCTGAGGCAACCGTCCGCTGTGAAAATCCACCTCACTGTTTTCGATGATATCTGTCGCTACGCAAGCGAAGGGGATGGGCAGGTCGCGGGTGAAATCGAGCGAGTCGGTATAGCCCGTGCAAAGCTGCTGAAACAACTCTGCCAGGTTCTTCCCCTTGATGATGCCTCCGGCGGTCATGTCACGCTTGCCGAATGTCAGTCCTGTGGTAAATATGTAGGTATTCTGTTTGCGACGGTCGGCGAGGCTCTGGTTGCGCAAATCCTCCTTGTCGGTGATGACGTAGCTCCAGTCTTGCACCCTCACCATCGAGTCGAGCGCATTGGCGTTGTAGCCTATGGAGTAGAGACCACCGATAATGCTGCCCATCGATGTGCCAGTAACGATATCAACAGGGATTCCCGCCTTCTCCAATACCTTCAGCACACCGATGTGTGCCATACCTTTCGCTCCGCCACCGCTCAAAACGACGGCCACTTTCTTCCTCCCACCATCAGAATCGGTGGTTATACTGTCTTGCTGTGCATTTATCGTACCACACATCAAAACAGCCAGCACTGATATCAAAAGTGTTCTCTTCATAATCATCGATTGTTGATGTCAACATCATAGTTTATTAGTATGTCGTCTCAATCAGCGATATGCCTCAGGCTTTCCAACTCAGCTATATTGGCCTCTTCGCCCACAACCCAGATAATGTCGCCAGCATGCAGTTGCTGCATGGGGTCGGGTGTGAGAAGTCCCTCCTCACCATTTATCTCAACTCCGACGACGAGGCATTGATAATGGTCTCGGATGCCGCTCTCCTTAATGTTTTTACCCACGAATGGGGAGTTGGGGGAAAGCACGAGTCGGCGGAGCTTCATTTCCTGTGGGGTTTCCAAAAGAGCAGCCTCGGCACTCATGGTTTCCATTGTATGCCCGAACTCAGCCAACTGCTTGTCGGAACCAATGACCTGCAGACGGTCGCCGGGAAGGATGAGGGTATTGGCCGACGGGATGTTGATACGCTGCTGTCCGCGCTGGATGCCCGCCACCTGAACACCATATCGTTTTCCCAGAGCCAGTTCTGCAAGCGAGTGTCCACCCCACTCTATTCCAATGGGAACAATAAAAGTAGAAAGATGGATATCGCGCTCCACCAGTCCTTTCATAAACTGAGGTTGCTCAGCCTGTTGCCGTTCGCGCTGTGTGAGATTGGCATTGAATGTCTGTTCCAGTTTGTCGCTCTCCTTACGCAACCGCCTTGAGAAGATAATGATGAACACTACTGCGATGACGGTGAAGATACCCAATATGCTGTTCCAATTGACAGTGTGACCGAGTATATAACTCACGAAGGCGGCTCCCAAGACAAATCGCAACAACTGAACCGCCACCAGCGGGGCGCGATTGAAGTGATTGTCATTCCATAGTGTTCGAAACTCCGTGCCTTGGTGCTTCAGCATCAGCGAGCGCAGGAAGGGCGAAATCAACAAGATAGCCAGAACTGCCGCTGCAATCTCGCACCACGGATGGGACAGCAGACGAGCGAGAAGCGGCTCGCCGAAATACAGCACCAATGCGATGATGGCCATGCAGAGCACACTGTAGATAAGGACAATGACGGCTACCTGCTTGAGGTAATTGCGCCAGTGGCTGGTCTGTCCGACGACATCTGGTTCCGTGGACGCGTAGCGCTCCAATCTCACCATCAGCGATGACGGCAGGACACGGGAAAGGAATCCATAGGCAGGTTCGGCAAGACGAATCATATAAGGTGTGGTGAACGTGGTAAACACCGATACGGCCACGACAATAGGATAGAGGAAATCACTGGTGACACCCAGGGATGTGCCCAGCGTTGCGAGGATGAATGCGAACTCACCAATCTGCGTCAGGGAGAAAGAACACTGCATGGCGGTTTTCAGAGGCTGGCCTGCGAGCAGGAATCCACCTGTGCTCAGCACCGTCTGTCCCAACATGATGGCGGCGATGATGCAGAGGATGGGCACGATATACTGCACGATGAGCGCCACATCCACCATCATACCTACGGAAACGAAGAAGATGGCACCAAACAGGTCTTTGACGGGATTCACAAGATGCTCTATCTTCTCTGCCTCAATGGTCTCCGCCATGATGCTGCCCATGATGAAGGCACCGAAAGCCGCAGAGAAACCTACGGCTGATGCAATAACCACCATGCCGAAGCAAAGTGCCAACGAAGTGATGAGCAATGTCTCGTCACTCATCAGAGGCTTCGTCTTCTTCAGCAACAACGGGATGAGATAGATACCTACGACGAACCAGAGAATGAGGAAAAACACCAATTTCAGAATGCTCATCAGCATCTGTGTGCCCTCAAACTCCTTGCTGACAGCCAATGTGGAGAGCATCACCATGAGAACGATGGCCAGGATATCCTCGATGATGAGGACGCTGAGCACCAATCCTGCAAAACGCTGCTGGCGCAGTCCCATGTCATCAAAAGCCTTGAAAATAATGGTGGTGGATGACATCGCCAACATACCACCCAGATAGATGCAGTCCATTGATTTCCACCCAAAGGCATGGCCAGTGAAAGCCCCTACCAGCATCATTCCGAGGATGATGGAGCACGCCGCGACAATGGGGGCTGCACCCATTTTCAAAATCTTCTTGAACGAGAACTCCAAACCGAGCGCAAAGAGCAGGAAGATGACACCTATCTCGCTCCATAGATGTATGCCGTCCAGGTCGGTGACGCTGGGCATATAAGGCATATTAGGCGAGGCGATGAAACCCGCGACAATGTAACCGAGCACCACGGGCTGCTTCAACCGCTTGAAGAGCAGCGTCATGGCTCCGGCACAGATAAGTATAAGCGCAAGGTCCGCTATCAGTGGCTCCAGTTCTGACATGAGTTGTAATGAGGTTTACATATTTTACTTCGTGGCACCGCCGAGGGCGATATAGAGAGCTATGACCGCCTTGGCACCGTTGTACATGTTCATGGCCTCACTGAGTTGGGCATTGAGCAGCGTCTCCTGTGCGGTGAGCACCTCAAGGTAGTTGGACTTACCGTTGTCCATCAGTTCGTGAGTGCCGATATAGGCTTCGCGAAGCACATCCACCTGCCTGTGGTAATAGGCGTGCTTCTCACGTGCTGCCTGACAGTCGGCCAATGCCTCATTGACCTGATTGCCTGCATTGATGACCGTCTGCACATACTTGCGCTGCAAGTCCTGCTCTGTGAGTTGGGCAATCTTATGACTGGACTTGAGTTTGCCACGTGCAAAGATGGGTTGTGAGAGTGAGGCGACAGCATTGAGCAAGATTTTTCCCGGGTTCACCACCATGCTTCCTGCACTGTTGGTCCATCCGGCTACACCCTGCAGCGTGATGCTGGGGAAGAAAGCCGCACGTGCAGCCTGAGTATTGTAGAATGCCTCTTCCATGGCAAAGTTGGCCAAACGAATGTCGGGACGGTGTTGCAACAATTCGGCGGGAACGCCAATCTGGATGAACTTCGTATCGAACATCCTTTGTCCCGTAGAGTAGTCAGGATGCTTTGGCAGGGCAGAACTGCCCCAACGGCTACGCTCAATGTGCTGAGGCGTATCGGCAAGCAAACGGCAGATGGTATTCTCCACACCGCGTATGTTGCGGCGAGTATCCACAATCTGTGTCTTCACATTGAGGTATGAAGACTCCAACTGGTTGACAGCAGTGGAATAAATCTTTCCGTTTTCCCACAACGTCTTCTCCGTCTCCAAAGAAGCGTTCCACAGACTGTCGGTGGCGGTCAGTATCTCCAACTGCCGGTCGAGCACCTGCAGCATATAATATTGCTGCGCAACTGTGGAAATGAGGTTGGCACGAACGGATTCCTCACGCACCTGCGACTGCAGGAGCACAGCATTGGCTGCGCGCTTCTTGCTGGTGATGGAACCGAAGGCATCGATGTCCAAGCTGAGCTGAAGCGGCATGTTGTAGGTCTTGCTGACTGGTGAGAAGTCAAAACTTGACAATGTGCCTTGTGGTGAGAAGGTGAGCGACGGGAGATAGGCCAACTTGGCGGCCTTCAGCGAAGCCTCACTCTTCTCAATGGCGATGCATGCGGAATTGAGGTCGGTGTTGTTGGCCAGAACCTGCTCGATTAGCTTTTGCAGCAACGGGTCGGTGAAGAACTCCCGCCATGACAGATCAGCCAAAGAACCACTGACGGAAGCCTCATTGATGTCTTGGCCCGTTCCGTAGACATTGTCAGGTATGTTTGCCTTTGGCTCATAAGTGCCACGCAATTCTTTATATGCACTGCAGGCAGTTAGCAAAAAGATTATGCTAGCAGCAGTGAAAACCCTGTTCAGTATTCTAGTCATGATTCTTCATTTTTTAATTCAACTACTTCATTTTTTAATTCCGTCCCCTGGAACTTCTCATGCAATCTTTGGAACACGATGAAGAAGACTGGAACAACGAAGAGCAGGGCAATGGTTCCCACGGTCATACCGCCAACAACGCCAAGGGCGAGGGCACGGTTGCCATTTGCACCAGCACCGCCCTCAATGATGAGCGGAATCATACCGGCAATCATGGTGAATACCGTCATCAGGATGGGGCGCAGACGCTCCTTGCAAGCCTCGAAGGCGGCATCGCGTATGCTCATGCCCTGGGCACGGCGCTCGGAGGCAAATTCCGTAATCAAGATAGCCGTCTTTGAGAGCAAGCCTATCAGCATGATGACACCTGTCTGCAAGTAGATATTATTGTCCATGCCCGGCAGATGGAGAAGTGAACCCAGATAGGCACAGACAAAGGCTCCCATCAGTCCGAACGGCACGCTCAACAACACAGCCCATGGTGTGAACCACGAGTTGTAGAGCGATGCAAGGATAAGGTAGATGAGTATGACGCAGATGACGTAGATAAGGGCTGTAGCATTAGAGCCGGCTGCCTCTTCCAACTCACGCGACATGCCACTGTACTCATAACTGTAGCCATTGGGCATCGTCTCCTTAAACACCTCGGCAATGACCTTATGGGCATCACCTTCAGTATATCCACCTGCAGCCTGCACAAAACAGGTGATGCTTTGGAACAAGTTGAAGTGCTCAACACTCGATGTGCCTACAATCTCCTTCAGTGTGACAAACTCAGAGATGGGTGCCATCTTGCCACCACGCACCCTTACAAAAATATTGTTCAGAGATGAAGGGTCAAGGCGATAATCAGGAGCGGCACTGGCCATGATGCGATAGACCTTGCCAAACTGGTTGTAGTTACCCACATAGGAACCGCCGCAGTAGGCACCCAACGTTCTCAGCACAGAAGCGGGCGAGACACCGGCGCGGTCGCACTGGGTGGCATCTACATTGACCTGGTATTTGGGGAAACGCTCAGAGTAAGACGTCATCGCCATACTGATTTCAGGACGCTCACCCAACTTGGTCAGGAAATTGTTGGCCAACTTGGCAAACTCCGACAGGTCACCGTCGTTCAAGTCCTGGAGCACAAGGTTGACACTGTTGTTCGAGCCATAACCAGGTACCTGCGGCAATTGGAAGGGCATCACCTGAACGTTCTTGATTTCCTTACTGGCGAAATACAAGCGGCCAATGACCAAATCGACATAATGGTTGAAGCCCTCACGCTCTTCCCAAGGTTTCAGGCGGATAATCATTGTGGCATAGTTGGAACCGGAACCCGACATCATACCGTAGCCGCAAGCCGTGGCAAAGCTCTCCATTTCGGGAATATTCTTCACCTTCTCCTCTACTTTTTTCACAATCTCACGCGTCTCGTGGAGTGTTGTTCCCTCTGGCGCACGAATCTCAGCGAGAATAACGCCCTGGTCTTCCTGCGGAACGAGGCCCGACGGCAGGTTCTTCATAAAGAAGACAAGCAACACGGCAGCAATAGCCAACAGACCCCATGCCAAGATGGGTCGCTTGATAAACTTTTGCACAGCCTTGCTATATTTATTATAAATAGCGTTATAACTGACGGTGTATGCCTTCTTCGTATAGTATGTAAGGCTCTTTCGTTCATCTTTTTTTTCTGTCACCTTCAGCATGATGGCACAAAGGGCGGGACATAGTGTCAGTGCCGACACACACGAGAGACCTACAGCCGAAGCGATGGTGACACCAAACTGCGTGAAAAACGAGCCCGAGGTTCCTGGCATGAAAGCCACGGGGATGAACACAGCCATGAAAACCAAAGTACAAGAGATGACGGCAACAGAGACGTCGCTCATAGCCTCACGGGTGGCGCGTTTGGCATCAGTGATGCCTCCCTCCATCTTCGCCATCACTGCCTCAACCACCACTATGGCGTCGTCCACCACCGTACCGATGGCCAGCACCAGGGCAAAAAGCGTCAAGATGTTGAGCGAAAAGCCCGCCAACGAGACGATGGCGAAGGTGCCCAACAACGACACGATAATAGAGATGGAAGGAATGATTGTTGCCTTGAAGTTCTGCAGGAAGAAGAACACGACGAGAATCACCAAGATAATGGCGATGATGAGAGTCTCCACCACGTTGCCGATAGCGGCATAGAGGAAGTCGTCAGAGGTTTCGAGTTTGACGAATTCCAGTCCTGCCGGCATTATCGGCTTCAGTTCCTCATATAACTTATCAATGCGGGCATTCACCTCCGTAGCATTGGCACCGGGAGCTTGGAACACCATAAAGATGGTGCCGGGTTTGCCGTTGATGTTCGATAGGAAGCTGTAGCTCATGGCACCAATTTCCACGTCGGCCACGTCGCTCAGATGAAGCAGGTGTCCGCCGTCGCTGGTGCGCAGCACGATTTCATTGAATTCCTCGATGGATTTCAGCGTACCCTTATATTCCATCGTGTACTGGTAGTTGTTCTCCGACTGGGCACCCAGTGAACCTGTAGCCGCAACAAAACTCTGACCACTGATGGCTGCAAACACGTCATTCGGCTCCAGACCATATTGCGCCATCACATCGGGCTTCATCCAGATACGCAGCGCATAGGTATTGCCGAGGCTCATCACATCACCCACACCAGTGATACGCATCAGTCGTGGTTTCAGGTTGATATCGATGTAGTTGGCAACGAAGTCATCGTCATATTTTCCATCTGCGCTTCTTAGTGCACCAATCTGCAAGATGTTGCTTTGCATCTTGAACACCTGCACACCTACCTTCGTCACTTCAGCCGGAAGCAGTGCCGATGCCCTCGTCACACGGTTCTGCACATTGACGGCAGCAATGTCGGGGTCGGTGCCCTGCTTGAAGTAAACCACAATTGACACATCACCTGAAGAACTGGCCGTAGAGGTCATATAGGTCATGTCGGGCACGCCATTGATGTTTTCCTCCAACGGTTGCACCACCGACTTCATAATTGTGTTGGCATCGGCACCTGTATACGTGGTCGATACGCGCACGGTGGGCGGTGCGATGTTCGGATATTGCTCGATAGGCAGGCTATTCATGCAGATATAGCCTACCAATGCAATGACGATACTGATGGCACACGCCATCACATATCTGTTGATGAAAATGTTGTTCTTCATGGTTTACTTCTTGTTTTCCTCTTCCGAGCGGAACAACACTTTCTGTCCTTCCTGTACATTGTTGGCTCCAACGGAAACGATTTGGTCGCCAACTCCAAGTCCGGTTGTGATGATGACATCTTTGCCGTTGCCCGCATCCGTTGTTGTCACATTAACAGCCTTGGCTGTACTATCGGGCATAACCTTGTAAACTAATGCTTTATCTTGCAGACGCACGACGGCAGTCTGAGGCACAACCATCACATGACTTCGACTAATTGGCAGCACGATGGTGCCCTGGGCTCCCGAGAAGAGGTGTCCGTCGGGGTTGGGGAATGTAGCTTTACAAGACAGCGAACCAGTGGCAGCATCCACCACACCCGTGATACTGGTGATGCGACCTTTGTAAGGATACTCCGTACCATTCTTCATCACAAAGCTCACGTCGGGAAGTGAGGCCATGTGGGCAGTCATATCTGAATGTTTCATACCTGATGAAATACCCGATTCGATGATGGATTCCGTAATGGAGAACCAAGCCTCCATCTGCTGGTTGCCACTGACGATGGTCAGTTGGGTCATCGGTGTCACCTGATCACCAGCGAAGACGGGTATCTCACCAATGACACCAGCGACGGGTGAGGTAATGGTGCAGAAACCGAGATTGACTTTTGCTCGGTTGACCGACGACTGTGCCTGTGTGATGGAAGCCTTGGCCTGACTGACAGCAGCCTGTGCCTGTTTGTAACTGTTCAAGGAGTTCTCAAGCATATATGTGCTCACAATCTTCTTGTCGAACAGGTTTTTGTTACTCTCATACTCCAATTTGGCACTGTTGGCCTGGGCTTCAGCAGCCAAGAGATTGGCCTGGGCAGCCTGAAGGTTGGCTTGGGCAGACTCCAGTTCATGCTGTGCATTGCGCGAGTCGATGATGAACAGCGTTTGTCCTTTGCCCACCTGCTGACCCTCGGTCACACAGATTTTCATCAACTGGCCACTCACTTGAGGCGAAATCGTCACGTCCGACTGTCCCTTTAATTTAGCACTGAACTTCATAGGCAGAACAATGTCTGATTCCTCAACCTTTATCGTCTCAAAAGATGAGGGAACTTCCTTGGGAATATCAATCCCACATGATACCAGCCCAAAAACCAAAGTGAGCATACATAACAATCCGTCCAATTCTTTTCGTCTCATTATAACCATATTTTAAAATTGTAAATTTAGTTCCTTGGAAATTATTTATTTAACTCGACTTGCCTTTATGCCTTTTTAGCCTTTTTTGTCATACGGTGCGACAGATAAAACTGATATCGATAAACCAAGCAAGCGAGGCTTAGATAGACAGCAGCCTGAATCCACATATAACGTACCTCGGGCAACACCTGATTGAACGAGGCCCCCATGGAGTTCATCCTGACATAAGCCCTGATGCCAAACGTGCTGGGGAACAGCCACGACACACCGCGCCAAAAAGAGGGAATATTGCTCTGCGGCCACGACACGCCACTAAGGAAGAGGAGGGGCACAGAGACAAATACCATGATGAGCATCACATTCTCACGATAGCGGACAAAACTCGAGACGGTCATTCCGAAGAATATACATGCAATGACATAGGGGACCATGATGAGCAACAGGTCTTTTCCATTGATAAGCAAAGGGAAGGAGAAAAGCTTTGGAACGACCAATGTCAGGTATGCCGCCATCACAGCATAGACCATGGCATAACAAAGCGCCTTGCCGCCAACAATACGATAGACCCCCTTATAATTCTTGTCGTCAGGGATGAGGTTGCCATATCGGCTTCTCTCACGTGTGGTGCCCGCAGCCATGCCAATGCCAAGGACGAGTGTCTGCTGCAAGATAAGAATCAGCACACCCGGCAGAATACAACTGCCGTAGCCACCGGAGGGATTGAATAAGGCAATATCATCATACGCCAAAGGCTGAACGGTGACGGCGTCCTCACGATTCGTGTAATTGCCCGACAACTTCACCTGCATCTCCTTACCCATCTTCTGCGATACGGCCATGGCAGTTTGGAAGATGGCCTTGTAGGTAAGCATGAGCGACATGTCGCAGTAGACATTCACCACACCCTGTTCCATCCTATTGATACGAGTGGCGAAGTCTGATGGGATAAGGTAAATACCCTTCACCAACTGACGGCTGACGAGTGATTTCGCCTCATCAAGGTCCTCTGCATGATATGCCACATGGACATCAGGAGTTGCGTCGCAGTCGCGGATAAACTGTCGAGAGAGGTGCGAGTGCGACTGATCGACAACGACCACAGGGACATCATGCACTGTCTCGTTATTATAAATCCACGAATAGAGCAGCGGATAGGCAAGTGGAACGACGATGAAGAACATAAACACGCCCTCGTCTCGAATCACCTGCCGCATCTCCTTCCGCCAAATGTAGGCGATATCTTTAATGAGTACTCTTAACTTATGGAATATAGACATAGGTAAGCATCGCATTTTTGATTTTACTGACTACGAACCAAGGCAGCAGCGTGAAGCCAACAAGAGCCACGAGGTGAAACCATGTGTCGATGAGTGGGAACCCATTGAACACCGTTACCTGATAGAGCATGAAGTAATGACGCAGGGGAAACAGCCATGAAAGAGACTGCAAAGGAGCGTCCATCGCCATGATGGGGAATGCCGAACCCGCCATAGAGAAACCCAGTACGCCCCACAGCGAACTGATACTCATTGACATACGAAGCGACGGCATCAGTCCAAAAGCAAAGATGCCAAACCCGATGGATGCGACTACCTGCAAGAAACAAAGCAGTACGATATCGCCCACGCTTCCCTCACGGGGGAAGTGGAGTACGCCATAGATATAGTATTGGTAAAAGAACACGACGGTCAGGAATATAAACACATGAGGCAGAAACTTACCCAGTATCGCAACGACAATGCTGCCGTCGGCCTTGGCCAACCATTCCTTGCCTGTGTCCAATTTCAGTTCCATGCCCAATGAGTAAGCTGCGATGAGCATCAT
>JAGCXX010000025.1 GCA_017961115.1 Prevotella sp.
AGATTTTCGGTGAGACCTGCGAAGGCAGTTTCATACAGCCCACGTTCATCACCGACTATCCCGTGGAGATGTCGCCCCTGACCAAGATGCACCGTTCCAAGCCCGGTCTGACCGAGCGCTTTGAACTGATGGTCAACGGCAAGGAACTCGCCAACGCCTATTCCGAGCTTAACGACCCCATCGACCAGGAGGAGCGTTTCAAGGAACAGATGCGTCTGGCCGACAAGGGCGACGACGAGGCGATGATTATCGACCAGGACTTCCTGCGCGCCCTGCAATACGGCATGCCACCCACCAGCGGCATCGGCATCGGCATCGACCGTCTGGTGATGCTCATGACCGGCAAGACCTACATCCAGGAAGTACTGTTCTTCCCACAGATGCGCCCGGAGAAAAAGGCTCCCCGCAGCAGCGTGGCAGAATGGGCTGCAATAGGTGTTCCCGAGGAGTGGGTACCCGTGCTCAACAAGTGCGGCTACTATCTCATCGGCGACATCCGCGACGTGAATCCCCAGAAACTGCAGATGGAAGTCTGCGGCATCAACAAGAAATACAAGTTGGGCTACGACAACCCCAAAGTGGATGAGTTTGCGAAATGGATAGAAGCTGCGGGAAGATAGCGATTATCGGTGGCGGCAGTTGGGCGACAGCGATAGCCAAGATTGTGGTGGGACACACCCATCACATCGGTTGGTATATGCGTCGCGATGACAGGATTGCCGATTTCCGCCGCCTGGGCCACAACCCCGCCTATCTGACAAGTGTCCATTTCGACACCGACGAGATTTTCTTCTCCAGCGACATCAACAAGGTGGTCGAACTCTACGACACACTCGTGTTCGTCACTCCTTCACCCTATCTGAAAAACCACCTCAAAAAGCTGAAGACACGCATCCGCGACAAGTTCATCGTCACCGCCATCAAAGGCATCGTTCCCGATGAGAACCTCGTATGCTCCGAGTATTTCCATGAGGTATATGACGTACCCTACGAAAACCTCGCGTGCATCGGAGGACCCTCACACGCTGAGGAGGTGGCGCTGGAACGCCTCTCCTACCTCACCGTGGGCTGCACCGACACCGAGAAGGCAAAAGCCTTCACCGAGGTGCTCGCCAGCAACTACATCAAGACCAAGACGAGCAGCGACGTGGTGGGTATCGAATACTCCTCCGTGCTCAAGAATGTCTATGCTATTGCAGCCGGCATCTGCAGCGGACTGAAATACGGCGACAACTTCCAGGCGGTGCTGCTTTCCAACGCCGTGCAGGAGATGTCGCGGTTCCTCAGTGTCATCAGTCCGCTCGACCGCAATGTCTACGACTCGGTCTATCTGGGCGACCTGCTGGTCACGGGCTACTCCAACTTCTCACGCAACCGTGTCTTTGGCACGATGATTGGCGAGGGTTACAGCGTGAAGAGCGCACAGATTGAGATGGAGATGATTGCCGAAGGATTCTTCGGCACCAAGTGCATGAAAGAAATCAACCGCCACATGCATGTCAACATGCCCATCCTCGATGCTGTCTACAACATCCTCTATGAGCGCATCTCCCCACAGATAGAAATCAAGCTCCTCACCGACAGCTTCAGATAAACATCTAAAAAACTATCAACAACTATAAAAATCAAAAAAATGAAGAACATCTGTTTAGACCTTAAAAAAGCCGCCCAATTCCTCAGCGAGGGCGCAGTGAAAGCATTTGAGCCACAAGTGAAAGCCGCACAGGAAGCCCTTGAGAACGGCACCTGCCCAGGAAACGACTTCCTCGGATGGCTGCACCTTCCATCATCCATCACCCCCGCCTTCCTCGATGAAGTGCAAGCCACAGCCGACGTGCTGAAAGCCAACTGCGAGGCAGTGGTGGTGGCTGGCATCGGTGGCAGTTATCTGGGTGCCAAGGCCGTCATCGAAGCCCTGAGCAACTCCTTCGCATGGCTTGTGGGCGACAAGAGCAATCCCACCATCCTCTTTGCCGGCAACAACATCGGCGAGGACTACCTGTCGGAACTGACCGACTATCTCAAGGGAAAGAAATTCGGTGTCATCAATATCTCCAAGTCGGGTACCACCACAGAGACAGCCCTCACCTTCCGCCTGCTGAAGAAGCAGTGTGAGGAGCAGATGGGCAAGGACATGGCACGCAAGGTGATTGTCGCCGTGACCGATGCAAAGCGCGGAGCTGCCCGCACCTGCGCCGACAAGGAGGGATACAAGAGCTTCGTCATCCCCGACAACGTGGGCGGACGCTTCTCCGTACTCACCCCTGTGGGACTCCTCCCCATCGCCTGTGCCGGATTCGACATCCGCCAACTGGTGGCAGGTGCCGCTGAGATGGAGAAGGTGTGTGGCAAGGATACCCCGTTCGACGAGAGTCCCGCCGCCCAGTATGCTGCCATCCGCAATGGCCTCTACCAGGCAGGAAAAAAGATTGAGATTATGGTCAACTACCAGCCGAAGCTCCATTTCATGAGCGAGTGGTGGAAACAACTCTATGGTGAGAGCGAGGGCAAGGACAAGAAGGGCATCTTCCCCGCCTCCTGCGACTTCACCACCGACCTGCACTCCATGGGACAGTGGATTCAGGACGGCGAGCGCACCATCTTCGAGACGGTCATCAGCGTCGAACAGCCCAACCGCACGATGCTCTTCCCCAGCGACGAGGAAAACCTCGACGGACTCAACTTCCTCGCTGGCAAGCGTGTTGATGAGGTGAACAAGATGGCTGAGCTGGGCACACGCCTGGCACACGTAGACGGTGGAGTGCCCAACATTCTCATCTCAGTGCCGGTGCTCAACGAATACTATATCGGACAACTCATCTACTTCTTTGAGATTGCCTGCGGCATCAGCGGCAACGTGTTGGGTGTCAACCCATTCAACCAACCGGGTGTGGAGGCATACAAGAAGAATATGTTTGCCCTGCTCGACAAACCTGGCTATGAGGCCGACAGCAAGGCCATCAAGGAGCGTATCGCCTCAGAAGCATGACAGACATCAACAACGCCATCAGGCAATATCATGAGAGGCACGGCTTCGGGAGTTTTGCTCCCAAAGCCGTGCTCTTCGACATGGACGGAGTCATCTACAACTCCATGCCTTTCCACGCCAAAGCCTGGGAGAAGAGCATGACCGAACAAGGCATCCACATGACACAGGCCGATGCCTACCTTTATGAGGGTATGCGTGGCGTGGAGACCATCAAAAAACTGTTCAAGGAACAAAAGGGCATCATCATCTCCGACGAGGAGTCTGAGTATTACTATGCCATCAAGTCACAATATTTTGCAGACCAGGGCTATGCGCCCAAGATGGCAGGTGTGGAAATGCTCATGCGCCAGTTGAAAGAATGGGGCATGACCATCTGCGTGGTGACGGGAAGTGGTCAGCAGAGCCTCCTCGAACGGCTGGAAGGCGACTTCCCCGGTCTGCTGCACCGTGACCTGATGGTGACCAGCCATGATGTGGACCATGGCAAGCCCGCCCCCGACCCCTATCTGATGGGATTGGAGAAATGTGGTGTCCTGCCGTGGGAGGCTATCGTGGTGGAGAACGCGCCCATGGGAGTGCGGGCTGCCGCAGCAGCGCGCATCTTCACCGTCGCCGTGAACACAGGTCCGCTGCCCGACAGCATGCTGTGGGAAGCCGGTGCCAGTATCGTCGAGCACAGCATGGATGATTTTCGCCAGCATCTACTGTTATGGCATCAACAAATGTAGGTTCCTACATGCAAATCATATGTCTATACTCCTAAACTCCGATAATGGATGAAGGATGAAAGATGAAGGATGAAAGATTGATACCACATTAGTAATCATATGTCTAAACTC
>JAGCXX010000187.1 GCA_017961115.1 Prevotella sp.
GCTCATCATTGAGCAGGCGGCCTTTGCAGTTGTTGCCGGTGATGCCCGAAACGGCTACCTTTGCCATAATGTATTCAATCCGCTCAGCAAGTGCGACCTTACGGAGAATTCCGTTGTCGAACAACGTAAATACACCATAGTTGCCGCCAGGAAGATACTCTGAGAGCTGAAACTCGTTGATGTCGGTGTTGATATCGGTCCATGCTTGCAACTCTTTCAGATTGTTGGCCTTAAATGACCCCTTGCCGGAGGCTGTGCCTGCAGAAGAATCGCGTATCCATACAGGATAGCCGAGCGGACATTGATAGTCGGCTCGTTGGATGTCGGCTTTGTTCACCTCATGGCTCTTCGGCACAAGATGATAGGGAGCCAAGGTCTCAAACACCTTCTTCTTACTGATGGCCAAGTCGCAAAAGTCTGCAGGTGGAACGATGTGTGGAACGTCAAAGGGATGCTTTGCCCAGTAAAGCACCTCCACTTCAGGCACAACAATCACACCGTCGGGCTTCTCTGTCGCAAGAATCTTGCTGATTATCTCGGGATACTCTGGAGCATCAACGCGAGGAACTTTGTATATCCTGTCGAAAAGTCCTTCGTAGAGGCTGTACAATGTCGTGGCCATGTCCCAGCCGATGAACTCTGCGTCTTTGAATTTCTGGCTTAGCCGCAACGACCTACATACGCTTCTGGCTGATACGGCACATGCACCGGTGATGATGATCTTCATTTAGTTATGTTGTTTAGTTGTGTCCATTGAAAGGTTCCATAAGATGGCCTCCTTTTGCTGTCTCTTGGTTGATGCCGTCTCTGAAAAACACTTTCTTGAGCGTGATAAGGATGACTCTAAGGTCTGTCATGAACGACACATGGTCGACATACCATACGTCGAGCTTGAACTTCTCTGTCCAAGTGATACCGTTGCGTCCATGACACTGTGCCCATCCCGAAATGCCGGGGAGCACCTCATGGCGGCGGGCTTGCTCCTTGGAGTAGAGGGGAAGATATTTCGGAAGCAGCGGTCTCGGTCCAATCAACGCCATGTCGCCCTTGAGTACGTTGATGAGCTGGGGCAACTCGTCAATGGATGTGGAACGGATGAAACGACCCACTTTCGTCAGTCGTTCTGAGTCGGGCAGTAAATTGCCATTGGCATCGCGCTCATCGGTCATCGTCTTAAACTTGATGACCTTGAAGATTTTTGCATCCTTGCCAGGTCGGTCTTGGAAGAAGAATGCTCCCGCCCCCTTGTTGGCAAAATGAAGCCACACAGTGACCACCAGTAGTAGGGGTGATAAGCAAATCAGTGCAAGTAATGAGAGTGTGAAACCTAAAAGGCGCTTAAAAAAATGTTTGTACATCAATCAATGTTTGGGTATGTCTATAACTTTCCTCCTCACACCACATGGCGTGAGTAGGGATTTACGGCATATAAAAGTGGATAATGGCATTGTCCGCTTTTGGGTTGTGCAAATGCCTATGATATGTAAGTGTCAGATAATCAGACAAATGTGAAAATTATGACCCGCAGAATTCCATCATCCCTCGTATGCACGCTTTCTCCGTTCATGCACACCATGCCGCAAATTCCGTGCAAAAATAGTGAAAAAATACTGAAGGAGGAAATTTTTCAATGTTTTTCTAAGCTTACTTCTTCGTCTGCAAAGTTCTCAGACGGGGTTCTGCTCTACCTCCCAATCCCCTCAATACGCAGGGTAAGGATTCCGGCGGGGACACGTATCTCCACCACATCGCCGACCTTCTTGTTGAGCAGGGCAAGGCCGACGGGCGACTTGATGGAGATTTTATTCTCATGGAGGTTGGCCTCATGGGGACTGACCAGGGTGTAGGACATCTTGCTGCCCGTGGTGATGTTGGTCATATCTACCTTGCTGAGCAGCTGCACTTTGTCTGTGTCGGAGTGGGACATATCGATGACGCGGGCGTTGGCGAGAACTCGCTGCTTGAAACGTATCCTGCTGAGCAGGCGCGCTTGCTCACGCTTGGCGGCGTGATACTCAAAATTCTCGCTGAGGTCGCCCTTGTCGCGAGCCTCGGCAATGGCTTCCCTCACTTGGGGCAGTTCCACACTCTCCAACTGACGAAGTTCGGCTACCAATTTGTCGTAGCCTTCTTGTGACATGTATTCCATAATGGCTGCAAAAGTACGAATAAGCGAGAGGAAAGCAAAATAAAACACGAAGTTTTTTATTTTCTTTTCCGAGCGGAAGTACTTTCGGCGCAGCCAAAATCCCGAATAAGCGAGTGGAAAGCAAAATAAAACACGAAGTTTTTATTTTCTTTCCCGAGCGAAAGTACTTTCGGCGAAGCCAAAAGTAGATAAAAAAACGAAAAACCAACCTTACTGGGATAAGAATACTTAAATTCTTTATTCCACAAGTTCATTAATCTACTTTTTTTCCTAAATTTGCAATGAAATAATGCAATGTCATTCTGGTTCGACCAAATCCCAAATATCCGTATGAGCAGAATAGTTCTTTTGTTGTCCTTCGCTTTGGCTTTCCCAATGATGGTAATGGCACAGGACAGATGGAAACTCATCTGGAGTGATGAGTTCGACATCGATGGGTCTTTCAACACGGATGTCTGGACACCTGAAAGGGGATTCGTGAGAAACCACGAAGACCAGTGGTATCAGGGCGAGAATGCATTTTGCCAAGACGGATGCCTGGTTATCGAGGCTCGCAGGGAAAAGAGGGAAAACCCGATGTTTACGGGAATGACCAACAGCAATGATTGGCGAAGAAACCGAAAATTTATCGAATATACATCCGCTTCACTTACCACACGCAGAAGTTTTTCGTTTACATACGGACGCTTGGAGGTGAGGGCGAGGATTCCAACTGCTGGCGGGGCATGGCCTGCCATCTGGCTGTTGGGAAAAAGCATGGAGTGGCCGTCGTGCGGAGAAATCGACGTCATGGAGTACTACCGCATCAATGGTGTTCCCCACATCCTGGCCAATGCCTGCTGGGGCAGCGACCGACGTTATCAGGCGGTGTGGAACAGCAAGCGCATCCCTTATACACATTTCACCGACGGCGACAGCCAGTGGGCGGAAAAGTTCCATGTTTGGCGGATGGACTGGACTCCGCAGACCATCAGTATCTTCCTCGATGATGAACTGCTCAACGAGATTCCGCTCTCAGATACAGTGAATGGGACGTTAGGTAATGGCAGCAACCCATTTCATGCTCCTCAGTATATCCTGCTCAACCTCGCCCTCGGAGGGGATAATGGTGGGGTGATTGACGACAGCAGCATGCCCATGCGATATGAAATTGACTATGTGCGCGTGTTTCAATGCCACGAACCATGATATAAAACCGATGTTATGATGACCACGGAAGACAATTTGTTGCTCAACAAATGCAAAATAACAAGTAGGGAGGTGTCGCGGATAGCGGATGAATACCAACCAAAGATTGGTGACTGCCCAACTATTGCGGCCCAACTCACCAAGACCGTGAACCGCTCCAAGGAATATGAGAACGGCTCTTTCATCGTGTTGGTGGTCGGTCCGGTGAAGTCGGGAAAAAGCACGCTGGTCAACTTGATTGCGAACGCCTATGTCAGCCCGACGCATTTCTTGGAATGCACCGTCAGGCCATCTATCATCTCTCAGCGCCATGAGGGAGAGGATTGCAAAATCACCGTCTTCACTACCCACGACACAGCCAGCAGGACGGAGCAGACCGATGCCATTATCGACTGCATCCGCGGCATGGAGAATGAGGATGAGTTGGTGGGTATCACCAAGGCGGAATATGAACTGACCCCCGAGAACATCAAGGAGAAGGTGGAGCTTGGAATGAATGATAGTTTTCAGTCGGAGACTCTCGTGACGTCAATCACCACCCCTGGTGGAAAACTGATGAGAAAGAATGTCTTTGTCATTGATATGCCGGGGTTCGACGGCGAACAAGCCAATATCGACAATCCCGTATATGATGCCATCGCACAAAGGGCTGATTTGGTCATCTTCGTGCAAAGTTCCAACTCGGCCATCTCAAAGGTGTCGTGGCAGTTCCTTAATATGTTGTCGGCCAACAATAAGGATGTGCCTGTGTGCCTGATACACAACGTGTTCGACTCGTCGTGGTGGCGCTCTGATGAAGAGAGGGCTGCTGCCGTGAAGGTGCAGAAAGAGACGGCCATCAGGGAGATTCGGAAACAGGGTTTCACTATCGATGATGAGCAGTGTTTCTGCATCAACCTGGGGAAGGTGGAGGATGGACGGAAACAACAGTTCCACGAGACACCGTCGCTCAGAGAAGAGGTGGAGGAATATGACAGGATAGAGGGTGTCCTCTACGACCGTGTCATCAGCCGGCGTGATGCCATGCGTCTGAGAACTTGCCTGGGCAGGACCCGACAGCAAGTGGAGAAGAGTGTCGACACCATCGGGAAGGAACTTGACTTACGAGCCCAAATGACGGACAAGTATGAAAGGGTTGTCGGCGAGTTTGAAAAAACGGGCGACATTCCTCATTTCCTTGCTCGGCTGAGGCCGCTGGCTGCTGACTATGATGCACTGAAACAGGTCATCCGCAATGAGGCGAGAAGTCGCATCTTGTTGGTTGACACTGACAATAACCACAAGTCTGATTCAGAGGCAAGGAGAATCGTGCATCGTTTTGTGGAGGACTGCGAATCGAGCGTCTCGGCCGCTTTCAGTAGAAGTCTGGCTTTGAGTCAAAAGGAGGAGGAACTGTTTTTGGAGTGCCGGCAATACATCGGTATGGTCAAGGAAACAGCCATCCGTTGTGATACCCAACCATTGCCGATAGAACTTGAGAGAATACCGCTCGGTGAAGTACCTGCAGTCTCTCTGGCAGATGGCATTGAATGGGACCTCCTTATCTCCAACAAACCACGAATCTCATTGATATTCACTCGCTTCGGCGGTCATTCTGCCTCGGATGTGGTGGGATATATCAATAAGGCAACGGAGCGCCTCGCTGGTTCGCAACCAGGCGATACCAACAACTTGGAGGGTTATATAGAGAAGGAGGGTGGTGCCATTCCGCCTTTGCTCGACGAAGTTAGGCAACTGTTGGAGAATATCTCGCTGCAATATGAGAGCATCTGCAAGGATTTCTGGCAGAGAAGCAGGGAAGCCATCCTGAAAAGCATCATTTCCAACAAAGAGGAATTCGATGCACAAACCGAACAGCTCAAACTCCTAAAAGATGATTTGTCGAAAATCCCTTTCTCGGCTGTTTAAAATAATTTAGTCCGACCCGTCCGACCCGTCCGACTCGTCCGACCTGTCCGACATTAAAAAATAAATATCTATCATGCGTCGCAACCTAATCATCATCGTATGTATCTTCCTGGGCATATTGGCTCTGATGGTGTCTGGCAACATCATCATCGTGGGAGAGAAAATAGCAAGTGTCACCCATCTGTGGTGGACCGAGTGGGTGTTCTATGGCGTGTTGTTCGCTTTGTTCGCCTATTTGGTTCTGTTGCCCTTGTGGCGCATCCACCACACCCCTGCATTTCCGGCTTTGGCTGTGGATGAGGAGGCAAGTGAGGAACAACTGAGGGAATATGGCAAACGGCTGGCTGGCCATTGCGACTTTATCGAGGATAAGCAACTGCGCAAGGAGCACAAAAAGGAGTTGGAAACCAGTCTGCTCCATGCCTCAGGCAGTAGGACTCAAATGCTGCAGGCCATCAGCCAGGAACTGTCGCTGCGCTATGATGGCGATAAGGCGCATGGCATCCTGGGCATCAACGGACAAATCAAGGAGTGGGCTAAAACGGTCTTCATGATTTCCGCCATTTCGCAGAACAGCCGTTTTGACACCATCAGCGTGATGTGGCTCAACTATAAGATGATAGAGAGTCTCGTGCTCGCTTCTGGCTTCCGTCCCAACAATAGGCAGTTGTTCAAAATCTACCGTTCCATCCTCACCACGGCACTGATAACCTATGCCATGTCCGAGGCACTGATGAAAACAAGTGCCATAGCGCCTTTTGATTTCGGCGATCTTCATGAAAGTGGGGCAGATGCAGTAGGCGACGCTGCTGCTGACGATGTGGTGGATGGAGATGCGGTCATCGACCCCGACGATGTTGGTTTCGACGCACAGATGACCGACACCGAGGGATTGTCGGTCTATTCCATACTCCGGCGTGTCAAGATTCCTGGAGTTGTGGTGGGGTCGGCGTTGGACGGTACGGTGAATGCCCTGATGACATTGCGCATCGGTTATATCACACGCACCTATCTTCAGGAGGGAGAACAGGCACTGACTGGCATCAAAAACAAGAGGGCAGTGAAGTTGCAGGCGATGAAGGATGCGTTGGTCACCATCCCTGCTATCATAGCGTCAGGTAGCGCTGTGGTCGGCAAGAAGACGTCGAATCTCATTATCAAACTTATCAGCCGCAGTTATGCCAAAGGTTGACAGACATAGGTGATGCCTCTGCTTCGTGTCAGCTGATAAACACCTCCACGTCGTCCTCGAAACCACAGGCAGTGCATCTCACATAACGGTCCTCTACAATCTCTATGTCCTCGCATCCGCATTCAGGACAGGTAAGCCTTATCTTTTTCATATTCAACTTATTTTTCTGCAAACTTACTAAAAATATTCCATAAGTATTCAGCATCGTCCAAAAAATAATTGTAACAATGATTGCGCTCTTTGTTACTTCTGCTCGGAAAAGCATAGATAAAATTTGGCTTTTCACGCGGTAATCTGTAACTTTGTTCCGAATTTGCCACCATGACTGTTGGCAAAATGTGAAAACAGAATGAAACCAAAACCAATAATACTGAATGACAATGAGAAAATTTACCTTCCTACTGCTGGCATTGATGTCGCTCTTTACGGCAAAGGCTGATGACATCACCGTTAATGGTACTACGAGAAACTTTCTGGTTTATGCTCCAAAAAACTTAGGGGCAAAGAGACCGCTCCTGATATCTTGCCACGGAATGAACCAGGATGCACCCTACCAAAAAAACATGCTGCAGATAGAATCGGTAGCC
>JAGCXX010000026.1 GCA_017961115.1 Prevotella sp.
ACTGCCAATACGCGTGAGATGGCTTTCGACGGCAACCTTAACACCTGTTTTGCATCCTGGGAGCGCAATTACACCTGGACAGGGTTGGACTTGGGAAGCAAACATGTCAATACCCGCGTGGGATGGTCACCCCGAAACGACGTCCACGGAGAGGAGCGTGTTCTGTTAGGAGTTTTTGAAGGAGCCAACCGTGAGGACTTCATGGACGCCCTACCGATTTACATCATCAAGGAGCGTGGCACCATCGGACAGATGTCATACGCCCCCGTCGACTGCTCCGCAGGTTTCCGTTCTGTGCGCTATGTGGGTCCTTCCGATGCCCGCTGCAACATCGCCGAACTGGAGTTCTATGGACATCCTGGCGATGGCGACGACAGCCATCTCTATACCCTGACCAATCTGCCCACGGTGAGCATCCACACCCTCAACGGCGAGATACCCTATGACAAGGAACACGATATTGAGGCACAGATTGCCATCATCTCAGACGAAGAGGTGCAACTGCTTTCTGAACCCGGATTTATCCGCGAACGGGGCAATTTCTCACGTACCGTTCCCAAGAAACCCTACCGCATCAAGTTTGAGAGCAAGCAGCATGTGCTCGATGCTCCCGCCAAGGCGAAGAAATGGACCCTCATCAACAACTATGGTGACAAGACCCTGATGCGCAACCTGCTTGCCTTCGAATTGAGCCGCCGCATGGGAATGCCCTACACTCCCTATGGCCGCGCTGTCGATGTGCTGCTAAATGGCGAATACAAGGGATGCTACCAACTTTGTGACCAAGTGAATGTCAACAAGCATCGCGTAAATATCACAGAGATGACTCCAGAGGACAACACAGGAAGCGCACTCACAGGAGGTTATTTATTTGAGATAGACGCCTATGCCTACGAAGAAAAGTGGTGGTTCAACTCCTCGAAAAGCAATCCCGTGACCGTTAAGTCACCTGATGACGATGAGATAACCTACGAGCAGTTCAACTACATCCGCAACCACTTCAACCTAATGGAGAGCAACTGGCGAACCTACTTGGACCTCAACACATTCCTCCGTCACTTCCTGGTTGGAGAACTATCGGGCAACACCGACACCTATTGGAGTGTGTTCATGTATAAACAACGCGACGACAACATGGTGTTCACGGGTCCTGTATGGGACTTTGACCTTGCTTTCGACAACGACAACCGCACCTACCCTGTGAACTCCAAATCCGACTATATCTACCGCAGTGGCGGCAGTTGTACCGGCAACATGCGCAACTTCGTCGACCGCATCGTGGTAAGCGACGCCACAGCACGGGCACAGTTGCTAAGGATATGGGACGAGGCACGCCAAGGCGGACTGACCAAAGAGAATCTTGAAGCATACATCGACAAGATGGAAACCGAATTGGAGCAGTCGCAGCAGTTGAACTTCCTTCGCTGGCCTATCATGAACAGCTATGTACACCAAAATCCCCGTCTTTGGGGCAGCTATGAGAAAGAGGTGCAAAACGTAAGGCGTTTCATGGAGGAACGTGTGGCATGGATGGACAAAAAGTTGGGATACACCTACACGCCATCTGCCATCGAGGAAATTGCGGTCAACTACAGCGAGCCCTATCAGGTGTTCACCCTCTCCGGCAGGTATTGTGGCACTAGCATAAACGCCTTGAGCCGTGGCATATACATTGTCAGACAAGGAGGCAGGGCCATCAAGGTGGCACACTGACTAGAACGGTAGTCCGACAGCGAAATGGAAGGCAAAATCGCGGCTGAAGATAGGATGTAATATGGGAAAGTGCTCACGACTATCCTCGTATGCGGGGTCTACAGCCTTCATACCCATGTCGAAACGCAAGACGAAATAATCAAAATTAAGCCTCACGCCCAAGCCGTATGCCGCAGCGAGTTGGTTGTAGAATTCTCCGATTTTGAACTTTCCTCCAGGCTGGTCAGGATATTCCCTCAGTGTCCAAATATTGCCGCCATCGATGAACACAGCGCCGTTGAACTTCCAGAAGAGGTGGGTGCGATACTCCACGTTGAGGTCAATCTTCATGTCACCCGTCTGGTTGATGAAATCGATGGCTCCGTTGTGTCCTTTGAATGAACCCGGACCCAGTCCCCTGACTCGCCATCCCCTCACCGAGTTGGCACCACCCGAGAAATAACGCTTCTCAAACGGCAGAATCTTGCTGTTGCCGTATGGATAGGCGACACCTATTCCAGCATGCATCACCAGGGAGTTGTTCTCATCGAAATTGTATACCCTTGTATAATCGAAATCGAACTTGAAATATTGCGCGAAGGCGATATTGAAGAGTTTGTATTGTCCGTTGTCATCCTGTCGGAAATTGAGTGTCCCGGCAATAGCCCTGAGTACATTGCCTCCAATCTCGAAATTGGTCTTCACGGCATTGATGCCATTGTTGAAAGTCATCCCGGCACCCGTCCTTAAGATGAACAAGTTCTCATAATTGTACCTGAGGATGGCATTGCGGCTGCTCACGCTGTCAAGATACTCTTCCTTGAAAGTTTTCGAAATCCAAGGCATTCGGATGTAGTTGAGGTCAAAGGCGTCAAAGCGATAGGTCCATCTGTCTCCCGGCTTTCCCCATCTGTATCTCCAGCCAGCCGAGAGCACACGCCTATGAAACTCCGGCCTGTTCTGCAAGTTGTAGCTCAGCGACACCTCAGAAGTGGCATTGAAGTTGCGTTTGAACTCATTGGATAGAAATGGTGCGACAAACCTGGGAAAAGTGAGTTTCGACTCCGCTCCATATTCCCTGTAGTTCTGACTCTGGTATCCCTCCAGTTTCGTAATCGCTTCAAAAGCCCCGCGCAACTGCACGGAAAGTTGTTCCGAGCCATGGAACAGGTTCCTGTTCTGATAAGTGACCGATACCGCCGCACCGAGGTCACCCGCCGTATTGGTGCCTTCTGGCTGGAAGAGAATGGTGCTAGGTTTGTTGACACCATACTGCACAGCACAGTCGAGCAGATTGGAGTCTGGCAGTTCTGTGAAGCGCAGGTTGGTGTACTTCACAGCATGGAGTCTGCTGTAGTTATTGTAGGTGCGCTGCACCGCTGATGCGCTATAGGGCATCCCCTCTTGAAGTGCGCAATTGTTCTCCAACACGCTTCGCCTAATTTGCGACCCCACGGAGTCGGCAGCGATAAAATTCACGCTACGGATTTTATAACAAGGATGAAGTGTTTCTGGTGCATCTTTGTGTGGTCGGTATCTGAGCAAATGCATAGTGACATCCACTAGTCGGCTGCCTCTCATCGTATCGGCCTCAAAACGTATAAACTCCTTGTGGAACTTCCAGTAGCCGCGGTCCATGAGCAAAGATGTGATGCGCGAGCGCTCCTTGTCCAATCCATTAACGGTGAAAGGTGAGCCATTATGCAATATCAGCAGTGCCGAATCGTTGGCTGTGAGGATGTTGTTGATGGCCTCATCCTGGATATCATAACGCATATGGCGGATAAGGAACGGACTTCCCGGCCGCAAATAATAGATGGCCTTCAGTTTCTTGCCCTTTGTTTCCGTATGATGCTCCACCTTGGCATTCATGTATCCCATATTCTGCATGGCGGTGAGCAAGTCAGAGCTGGTAAGGTTGGCCTGCAGCGTGTCGTAAATCACAGGTTCCTCGCCGATGTTGCGTAGGGTTCGGTTGAGCCATTTGGTGCTGTCTCTTCCCGACATGGCATACAGCCCAAGGGGTATCTTGAAGAGGGAGAACCAGCGTGAGTTGCCTTTTTGGCGGACATACTGCCTCAACGCATTAGCATCAAATTCCTCATCATCGGTATTAATCTCCACCCCATCGAGCAGATATTGTCCCTCTGGGATATACTTGGTTGTGGAACAAGACATCATCCACATAGCGACCACTGCCACCATGCATCCAACAAACATTTTGCCAACATTTGCCGCTGTCAGCCTACCTTGTTTTCCCATTTGCAAATGCAAAGGTAATTGTTGTTTGTCAATCCAACAAGAAAAATGAATAAAAAACCACACCCTCCAGTCTCTCAAACCACCTCCTCGTCTCCTTTTCCGACATCCCCAAATAGGTATATGCCACTTGTTTCCAACATATACCATCCCCATTTCAAGGTATTCTGGCCAAGAAAGGGAAAGGAAAGCCAACGTAATACCATTTTTTTGAGTACTTTTGCAACACAAATTAACCAATATGGTCATCAAAACCAACTGAACATGAGACTATCCGAACTCCAAATAGGAGAAAAAGCCGTTATCGTGAAAGTGCTGGGCCACGGCAGTTTCCGCAAGCGCATCGTGGAGATGGGCTTTATCCGAGGCACGGTGGCAGAAGCATTGCTCAACGCTCCGCTCCAAGACCCTGTGAAATACAAGGTAATGGGCTATGAGGTGTCGCTCCGCCGGGATGAGGCTTCGATGGTGGAAGTCATCACCGAACAAGAAGCCCGTGCGCAAGCCAGCCTGCAACAAGCCACTGACCAACCAGGAATGATGGTGGAAGAAGACGAGACACCTCTCACCGACCGCCAGTTGCACGATGCCGCCATGAGACGCCGCCGCCACATCAACGTTGCCCTCGTCGGCAATCCTAACTGCGGCAAGACCTCTTTATTCAATTTCGCTTCGGGTGCTCATGAACGTGTGGGCAACTACTCTGGCGTGACCGTCGATGCCAAGGAGGGACGAGCCGTGTTTGAAGGTTATGAGTTCTCTATTGTCGACCTTCCAGGCACCTACTCCCTCTCCGCCTACAGTCCAGAGGAACTGTATGTACGCAAGCAGATTGTGGAGAAGACACCCGATGTGGTCATCAACGTAATTGACGCGAGCAACTTGGAGCGCAACCTTTATCTCACCACGCAGTTGGTAGACATGAATCTCCGTATGGTGTGTGCCCTCAACATGTTCGACGAGACTGAGCGTCGTGGCGACCTCATCGACTACCAAAAGCTAGGACAGTTGTTTGGTGTACCGATGATTCCCACCGTATTCAAGACCGGGCGGGGCGTTGACCTGCTTTTCCATATCATCATCAACATTTACGAGGGTAATGACTTTCTTGACCGCGACGGAAACATCAACCCCATCGTGGCGGCGGAGATTGCTGAGTGGCACAAGGCTTATGAGAACCATCATGGCGGCGACCACAGCGATGACTATGCCCATGGCCTGCGCCCCAACAAGGCCGTGTTCCGCCATATCCACATCAACCACGGCCAATACGTTGAAGCCGGCATTCAAACTATCCAGGAAGCGGTGAAGAAGGAGGAGAAAGCCCGAATGCGCTACTCCACACGTTACCTTTCCATCAAGTTGCTTGAGCGCGACAGAGACGCTGAGCGCTTCATCAGCAAGCTGCCCACCGGCAAGCAGATACTTGCCATCCGCGACAAGGCAGCCATACAACTCAAAGCCGACACCCAAGATGACAGCGAGACCGCCGTAATGGATGCCAAATACGGTTTCATTCGCGGTGCCTTGAGGGAAGCAGGCTATCTGGAGGGCGACAACTCCGAGGCGTACCGTGTGACACATTTTCTCGACAAGGTCATCACCAACCGATGGTTGGGCATCCCCTTGTTCATCCTACTCCTCTTCGTGATGTTCCAGGTCACCTTTTCCCTCGGGCAGTATCCTATGGACTGGATTGACGCCGGTTTCGGGTGGTTGGGCAACTGGTTGAGCACCAACCTCCCAGCCGGGCCACTGAAGGATATGCTTGTAGACGGTGTCGTAGGCGGCGTGGGAGCCGTTATCGTATTCCTGCCCCAAATTCTTATCCTCTATGCTTTCATCTCATTCATGGAAGACTCCGGCTATATGGCACGTGCCGCATTTATCATGGACAAACTGATGCACCAGATGGGCCTTCACGGCAAGTCGTTCATCCCCCTTATCATGGGATTCGGCTGCAACGTACCTGCTGTGATGGCTACCCGCACGATTGAAAGTCGCAAGTCACGTCTGCTCACCATGCTCATACTTCCGTTTATGAGCTGCTCAGCCCGTCTGCCCATCTACATCATGATTATCGGCACCTTTTTCGCTGTGCGCTACCAGTCGCTCATCATGATATCGCTCTATGTGATAGGCATCATCATCGCCATCATCATCTGCCGTCTTTTCAGTCGATTTGTGGTGAAGGGTGATGATACTCCCTTTGTGATGGAACTTCCTCCCTACCGCATCCCAACAGCGAAGGCGATGCTGCGGCATACCTGGGAGAAAGGGAAGCAGTATCTGAAAAAGATGGGCGGAATCATTCTTGTTGCCAGCATCATCGTGTGGGCATTAGGTTATTTTCCCCATAACGAGGCGCTCACCAAGCAGCAACAACAGGAACAAAGTTACATCGGGCATATGGGCAAGGCCATTGAACCTTTTTTCCGCCCCCAGGGCTTCACATGGAAACTCGACGTGGGACTTGTTGCCGGTGTCGGTGCCAAGGAGATTGTAGCCTCCACATTGGGTGTTCTCTACACCGGCGACGATGAGGTGGCTGATGACAACACTTCAGAGAGCGGCGAACGCTATCCTATACTCCGTCAGCAGATGATAGCCGAGGGCATTACACCTCTTTCCGCCTATTGTTTTCTATTGTTTGTATTGCTCTATTTCCCCTGCATTGCCACGATTGCCGCAATCAAGCATGAGACAGGAAGTTGGCGGTGGGCGATTTTTACCGCTGTCTACACCACTACCATTGCATGGGTGGTATCCGCCGTGGTGTACCAATTTGGATGAAGGATGAAGGATGAAAGATGAAGGATGAAGGATTGATAGTCCGCTTCCTCAGGATGGACCCGTTCATCGGGATTTGCCGCTCGGCTTTGCCGCTTTTACCCGAAGGGTCTAAAGAATCCCATGACAAGTCTGTCATATGTCTAAACTCCTAGACTCCTAA
>JAGCXX010000188.1 GCA_017961115.1 Prevotella sp.
GAGACACACCACACTCAGGGCCGGGCTTCACCATGCCAAAAGGAATTGCTGGTCCAGGGAAGGTACGCCCCACCCCCTCGCTGCCGATAGATGGGTCAACATACTGTACATGCTGTGCCACTGCGGGGCATATCATGGCAAAAGCCACAATCAAGGAAACCAACCAGTTTTTCATATTGACTACAAATATAGGGAAAAAATCTGAATCAAGAGGCAATACACATAAAAAAAGAACTTATCGAATTATATTTACCAATGAGCGCCCCATATAAATCAATTGGTGGCTTGCCAGGGCATTGGCACCTCGATGCACCACCATTTCAATATTCTGGGCAGCCACAGCAGTGACTGCCCAGAAAAATAGAGATCATGTCAGTAGTTTCCGATTAATACCCATTATTCTGAGTCCATTTCGGATTGAGGTCAAGCATGCTCTTGTTGATGGGGAACACGCGACGGGTCTTGTCGAAATTAGCCGTTGGGAAATCCTTGTAGTGAGGGAAGTACTCATCCTCAAAGTGTCCGAAACGAATCATGTCGGCACGACGCATATTCTCATCGAAGAACTCACGTCCACGCTCCTCGTAGATATCGTTGAGCGACGGACTGTGGTCGAGTTGCTCAGCATTGACATAGGAGCGGATTTGGTTGACGAGAGCTGTTGCCTCCGAAGCCTTGCCCTGACGTACGAGCGCCTCAGCCTTCATCAGCAAGACATCGGCATAGCGGAGCAGAGGAATGTCATTAGACTGATTACGGCCATTAGCGAAATCTGCCCTGGTGACATGCCATTTCAAATTGCGGCAGCCCTGTCTCCATCCGGTGAGGTTGTCACCCACATTGATGGTGAAGTCTTTCTCAACAAGGTTGATATTGCGGCTGAGTTTGAGCGGGTTGCCCTCCTTGTCGTTGCATACCTCTTTCGTAGGAAGCAGCGTGTTGGGGTCATAGACATAGACGGTGTTCTCGTCGCCACCCGTACCGTAACGGTAGTCATCGAGATTCTCAGAGAGGCCAAGGATAAGCAAATTGCGCTCGTCACCCTTGAGGTTGAAGAGTTTGACGAATTCCGGAGTCATCGTCACATAACCACCACCAGAGTTGGTAAGGGCTTCACCATAATAGCTCGGATTGAGGTTCTTGATGTCTTTGTAAGAGTGAGAACGTCCATACTGCATGCCTACAGCCTGAGTGGTGTGATAAGGCATGGCATAAATGAAATCCTTGATAGTGCCGTTCTGCACACGCTCGGTATTATCGGAAGCGAACTTGAAGCGGTAGGGGTCTGGTCCGAGGGCAAATTTGCCTGATTTGATAATTTCGTCGCAGACAGCGATGCAATCGGCCAGTTTCTCACCAGAATAAGAGTTGGCATCATATGCCTCTACAGAAGAAGCGGTATAGACAGGCCAGTTGATATACAGCTTGGCAAGCAGGGCCTGAGCCATATACTTATTGGGTTTGCCATAGTTCTCTCCGGTGGTTTCTGTTGTGAGTTGGGGGATGATTTCCTTGAGCTCACTCTCAATCCAGCGAGCCACCTCTGCTCTTGGCTGACGTTTCTCGAGATCAATCTCGCCAGAGAGTTTGAAATCATTGATGGCCACATCGCCCCAGCAGTCCATCATAATAAAGGTAAAGAAAGCACGCATGGCCCTTGCAGGAGCCTTATAGGAATCATCAGCATCGGAGTCGATGACTTCATTGGCTTTCACTACGCCTGAAGCAAGCACGGTCATCCAGTCTATGGATGCATCCTCGTAGGTAAAGGAGTGCAGGCTGGGATGTGCATATGCACCATTGTCATACCAGTTGCCACCATACGAGACGGCGGTATACTCATCGCTCGACAGCGCCAATCCCTCCATATAGCGGCGTCCGAAGCAATCGCGCATTTGGAAATAGATTCCCGATAGCTGAGCTTCCAATGCAGCCTCATTGTTGGGGTAAGAGGTGTACTGCGACTCTACAGGGACATCCAAATCGGTACAGCCGACGGTCAGTGCGGCGAGTGCGGCTGCGAAAAATATCTTTATATTTGTTTTCATATTGCTGTTCCTTATTAAAATTAGAAATTAACCCTTACGCCAGCCATGAAGGTGCGTGTGTGAGGATAGTTGCTCCAGCGGAAGTCAACGCCTGGCTGAATACCGCCCATGTTCACCTCAGGATCAAGTCCCTTGTATCCTGTGATGGTGAATACGTTGTTGCATGTAGCATACAGTTGCAGACTCTGCAACCATCCGCCGAGTTTGTCGAAGGTATAGCCAAGGGAGAGGGTCTGCAGACGCAGGTAGTTGCCTTTCTCAAGGAAGCGGTCCGACGGGATGTTGCTCAGGTTGTCGGCAACGGGACGGTCGGTGAGGAATTCCTTGAGCACATTCTTTCCACCAGCGAAGAAATCGGGAGCGGTGTAGTGAGCACGCGAGCCGTTGTAGATCTTGTTGCCCAGCACGCCGGTGAAGAACAATGTGGCGTTCCAGTTCTTGTATGATAGGGTGTTGTTCCATCCGAAATTGAGTTTAGGCTGTGCGTTGCCTGCGATATAGCGGTCTTTGAACTCCGGCGAACTGGTAGTCTCCCCAGTCTTGTTGCCGTTGTCATCACGCACATAATAGGTTGCCTTTCCGTCCTGGCCATAGCCAGCGAACTCGTAGAGGAAGAATGTTCCCAGAGGCTCGTCTTCCATCACACGCTGTGTGTAGCCATTGGCAGAGACGCCAGCCACCATCGGGTCGCCCTGGGTAAAGGTTGAGGTTTGGAACTTGTCGTTGGAGAGCTTGTTCACCTTGTTGGAGTTGTGCGAGAGGTTGATGGTGGTCATCCAGTTGAAGTCCTTGGTACGGACAGCATCAATGTTGATGGTGAACTCCACACCCTTGTTGGTAATCTCACCCACGTTGGCAGCGATATTGTCAAACGGATAGATGACGGTAGACACAGGATAGTTCCAAATCAGGTCGGTGGTCTTCTTATGGTAGAACTCAATGCTACCATTGATGCGGCCACCGATGAAAGCGTAGTCGAGACCGACATTGAACATGCCCGTCGACTCCCATTTCAGGTCAGGGTTGGCCAGTTTTGTAGCACCGAGGATAGCCCACTGGTTGCCTCCATAGGTAAATGTGGAACCTGTGGAGCCATAGGTGGCCACTGCTGAGTAGGCACCGAATCCAAGGGCATTACCGCTGACACCATAACCTAAGCGGAGTTTGAGGTTGCTGAATACATTCTGCGACTTCATGAAGTTCTCCTCAGTGATATTCCAAGCAGCAGACACAGAGGGGAAGGTTCCCCAACGATGGTCTTGGCCGAATACAGAAGAACCGTCGCGGCGGATGGTTGCCTGCAGCATATAACGGCTGTTGAAGGAGTAGCTGGCACGTCCATAGAAGGAGATGTTTCGCACGGTCTCCTTGGTACCACTCTGCACAGCGGGTATACCATCAATCTGTCCTGCATAGGTCAGCTGGTTCCACTTCAGGTAGTCATCGAAGAAGTTGTGCACTTCCAATCCGAAGCCATCATTTGAGTTGCGCTCCTCCCATGAGTAACCTGCCATCAGCGCAAGTTTGTGCACGCTGGCGAAGGTATAGTCAAAATTGAGGTAGGTCTCGAATGTGTGGTCGTCACCAAAATAGGTATTGCGGTTGGCTGTACCATTATAAGCATTGTAGGGAACGAGCTGTGTGAAGTGAGAATGGTATGAGCTGTAGGTGCTCTGCCTGTGATTGTATGAGTAGTTGGTGTTCCAGTTGAGTCCCTCGATGATTTTCAGAGTAGCTTTGGCTACAATCTGATTGCGCTTCCACATGGTCTCAGAGGTATCCTCATTGATGAGGGAGACAGGGTTGTAATTGGCTGAGCCTTCGCCTACGACCCATGAACCGTCAGCATTCTTGATGTTGTTGGTCGGGTTGAAGTAGTTCATGGCATCAAGCACGGAAGCACCTGTATCACCCATGGGCACACCCACATGTTTTCCATACATGGAATTGAGTCCTACGGAGAGTTCCAATCTGTCTTTCAGCACTTTCGTCGAGATGAGCGAACGGAGATTGAGGCGGTTCATGTGAGAGCCGTCGATGACACCCTCACGGTTCATGTAGTTGATACTGGCCATGTATTTGGTCTTGGCCGAACCACCGTTGATTGACACGTTGTGGTTGTGGCTGATGCCGGTTCGGAGCACTTCGTCCTGCCAGTCGGTGTTGCCTTTCTTGTCGTAGGCATAATCGATATTGTTTTTCGAAACATAGTCGCGGATGTCATCTGCTGATGCTATGTCAAGCGTCTTGGC
>JAGCXX010000189.1 GCA_017961115.1 Prevotella sp.
GAACTGCTGCGTGAAGGAGGCGTGGGTGACGAAATGATTCATGCCATCTGCAGCCACGGTTACTGCCTGCACGTAGATGGTAAGCCTGAACACCAGAGGGAGAAGGTGCTCTACGCTACCGACGAACTGACCGGACTGATATGGGCAGCGGCATTGATGCGCCCGTCGAAGAGTGTTCAGGACATGGAATTGAAGTCACTCAAGAAGAAGTACAAGTCAAAAGGATTTGCCGCAGGCTGCTCTCGCGAAGTGATAGAACGGGGAGCGGAAATGCTGGGATGGCCTTTGGACGAGGTGCTGCAGAAGACACTCGATGCCATGAGGGATTGTGAAGCCCAGGTAGCAAGCGAGATGAGCCATTCAGATCATCCTGAGTAATCTGATGCTATGCCTTTCCGTCTTCGCCGAGATAGGAGTCTTTGAAGCCAAGGAAATAGAGCACACCGTCGAGACCTATCGTGTTGATGGATTGCTTGGCGTTGGCCACCACTCTTGGTTTGGCATGGAAGGCTATGCCGAGTCCTGCCTCTGAGAGCATCGGCAGGTCGTTGGCACCGTCGCCTACGGCGATGGTCTGTGCAAGGTTCACCTTCTCCACTTGTGCGATGAGTTTCAGCAATTCGGCTTTGCGGTGGCCGTCGACCACTTCGCCAAGGTATCTTCCGGTGAGGCGGCCGTTGTCGTCAATCTCCAACTCGTTGGCATACATATAGTCGATGCCGTAACGCCGTTGCAGGTATTCTCCGAAGTATGTGAATCCGCCGCTGAGGATGGCAATCTTGTAGCCGCAACGCTTCAGGACAGCCATGAGGCGGTCCACACCCTCAGTGATTGGCAGACTCTCGGCAATCTCACGCATCACGCTGACGTCAAGTCCCTTGAGCAGCGCCACCCTTTTGGTGAAGCTCTCCTTGAAGTCAATCTCTCCCCTCATGGCACTCTCGGTGATGGCTTTCACCTTGTCGCCCACACCGGCACGCATGGCAAGTTCGTCGATGCACTCGGTCTGTATTAGTGTGGAGTCCATGTCAAAGCAGATGAGGCGTCTCATGCGGCGATACATGTCATCGTTCTGCAAAGAGAAGTCAAACCCCATGTCTGCCGACAGACGCATGAGCTGCTCCTGCATCTTGTGGCGGTTGGGGGAACCACGTAGCGAGAACTCGATGCACGCACGGCTCTTCTGCTGGGGATGCCGTATGCTCTGCCTGCCGGTCATCCTACGGATGGAATCGATGTTCACACCTTGGGCGGCGATGATTTTGGCTGCCGCCTCTATCTGTGCAGCGGTCAGTGTGCGCCCTATGAGTGTGAGGATGTGGCGGTTCTTGCCTTGGCGGCCCACCCACTCCTCGTATTCATCGTCTGTGATAGGGGAGAAGCCGATGTTCACTCCCAGTTCGGTGGCCTTGAATAGCAGTTCTTTGAGCACTTGCCCAGAATGGGCTTCATCGATGCGGATGAGGATACCTAAAGATAGTGTGCTGTGTATGTCGGCCTGACCGATGTCAAGTATCTGTGCGTTGTATTTTGCAAGTATTCCCATTGCTGACGCAGTCAGTCCGGGACGGTCCTGGCCGGTGATGCTTACCAGTATCTGTTCTTTCTTTACTTCTTCTTCCATTTTTGTTTTGGCAGATTGTGCAACGACATTTTTTTTATTTTTGCCTCTCTATTGGCCAGTGGCCTGACGGTATTCAAGTAGTTTGATTTGATAATCGGCGAAAGCATCGGTGCGCTTGTCGCAAGACTGCTGATAGAGCATTTGGGCTTCAAGGAGGTCGCTCATCTTCGATGTGCCGGCATTGTAGAAGTTGCGGTTCAGGCGCAGGTTTTCTTCGGCCTGTTCGATGCTTCGCTGGGCAAGCAGCAGTTGTTGATAGGATTCCTCCACGCTGTTCCATGCACTCTGCATCTTGATTTTCAACAGTTCAGCATTGTCGGAGAGTTGGTCCTGAGCCTTTTGTTGCTCAAGTTTCTTGCGCTTGATGGCGTGAGAGCCTCCCCACCAGTCGGAGATGGGTACGCTGACAGTGGCAAAAATCATACCGAAAGTGTGGTCCTTGTCCAACAGGTTATGATAATTGTAACCCGCTCCCACGGCGACAGACGGGAGATTCTGACCGACAGCGATTTTCTTCTGTAGGTCGGCAGCCTCCACCTGCTTTCCCAACAACTGATATTCGGCTGTTCCCAACAATGCCTGTTGATGGTCTTGCTTCGTGCCTATGGGCGAAATGGCATCTGTCTGATATGAGATGACGAACGATGTGTCGCGCAGGCCACAGTATTGGGAGAGCAGCATGCGCATCAAAGAGAGACCGTTGCTAATCTTGAGTTTCTGACTGGCGATGTCGTTTTGGCGCAGTTGCACTTGCAACAAGTCGTTGCGCATGGCGACTCCCGCACGGACAGCCACATCCACGTCTTTCCAAATGTCGTTGAGCAGTGTCTCCACCGCCTCTACGGTCTTCATCTTCTCCTGCAGGGATGCCAGTTGCCAAAAATACTGCTCAGCCGTTTTCTCCACCTCGTTTTCCGAGAGTTGCATCTGCAGTCTGCTCACATCCTCGCCCACCTTGCTCAACTTGTTGCCATTGACTATCTGACCGCCTGCGAAAACTGGTTGCACGGCCTGCACACCGGCAACGACTCCGTTTTTCATCATCGAGATTCTGGCGGGGTTGGCGAGGGCAGCAAGGGCTTCGGGAGGAAACATCTGAGCCAGAGTGGCACCCAACTCGGGTGACATCATCTCTGAGGGGTTGATGGTGGTCTCTGCCATGCCCTTGTTGGCATTAAACCACAATCCCGTACCGCTGAGGTTGGGGAAATACTTGGCAAAAGCTTCCTTGCGCTGCTGGCTGGCGGCCTCCAAGTCGTATCGTGCTGAACGGATGGCGAAGTTGTTGTGCAGGGCAGAATCCTTCAGTTGTTCCAAGGTGTAGGTTTGTGCCGGCACCAAGTCAAAACATAGGGAACAAAGCACGAAAGCAAATATCTTTTTCATCATATTCGGGTATGCAATAGCAATTTAATCACTTTTGACTTACTTTCCAATAAATAACGGGCAGCATGGTAACCACCATGATGAGCGAGCCGATGCCACCGGCAAAAATGGTGACTCCCACAGGCATCCAGAACGAGCTCTGCGCGATAATCATCGGCACCACGCCGACGGCTGTGGTGGCTGTCGTGAGGAAGATGGGCACCATGCGCCGCTTGCCTGCTTCATAGGAGGCTTGCTTCACGGCATTGTTATACCCCTCGCGGTCAACCGTCCAATCCCCATGTTCTGCCACATATTTCTTAATCAGGTCGATAGCATGCTCGAAAATCAATATCTCGTTGCGCATAATCATTCCCATCAACGTGATAAGGCCAAAGATGGAAGTGAGTCCCAGGGAACGGTTCATCAGTCCTAGTCCAATCAGTGAACCAGGTATCATCAGGGCAAGGGCGACCATACAGATGGTCGTGATGCCAAACTTCTTGAAGTTGAACAGCAGGAAGAAGAACACGATAATCATGGCGATGGCGATACCTCCGAAAATCTGGGGCAGGGCCTCGTCGCCATACTCTATCTCGCCGCCCACCTCTGACCGTACGCCCTGAGGCAACTCTATCTCCTTCTGCATGATGCGGGCTATCTCCTTTTCGATGGGAGCCGTATAAACGTTCTGCACGAAATGGCCTGTCACCGTGATGCAACGCTCTCCACCACGGTGAATGATGCGGCTCTCGCTCCAGAGGGGTGACACTTTCGCTATCTGACGAAGAGGAACGGTGCTGTTGGTTTGGTTGACTCCCGATGACAAGATGGACATCGGTGATGAAATACCTAAATTGGCGACATCCGAGAATGTCATGTCTGCATCGTCTTTCACGACAATGGGCAACTCATAATTGCCTTCCCAAACCTGTCCTACACGGAGGTCGCATGAGGTGGCGCTCAAAGCCAGTTGTGCCGTGGAGCGCGTCACGCCCAATTGAGCCGAGGCGACAGGGTCAAGTTCTACGTTGATGATGGGTTGGGGTTGAAAATGGTCGGTATGCACCCATTCCAACTCCGGCATCTGGCGCATGCGCTCCATCAGACGCTCTGCCACCACATGGAGGGAATCAAGATTGTCGCCATAGAAACGATACTCCAATTCCGTCACTTCCAGATAATCCAATCGCTTGAACTTCACGTAGGCATTGGGAAAGGCTTCTCCCAACTGTGGCTGATATTGCGCCAAAAGGGCAAGCGTAGCCTTGTCAGATTGTGTGTTCACTATCAGTTGGGCATAGTTTTTCCCTGCCATCTGTGGTGCATAGGCATCCATGAAGCGTGGCGAGGAGCAGCCGATGAAACTGGTGATACCCTTGACGCGTTCGTCCTTTTCCAGCACGTGACGGACAGAATCGGCCAACTCTGTGGTCTCTGCCAGACCCTTGCCATCGGGCAGGAATATTTCAACGGCAAACTGGTCGCGGTCGGCATAGGGGAACAGTCGTATCTTCAGTGTCGGGATGATAATCATGGACAACAAGATGACTGCGATGCCGCCAAAGATGGTCAGCCACGGATTTTTGAAAGTGAAGTCGAGCACCTGGTCATAGGTCTTCTGCACCCATTTGGTGATGGCGTTCCCATCTGCTTTCACGTTTTCGGGCTTAATCAGCCTGACTTCCAAGAACGGAATCACGGTCACTGCCAGGAAGAGCGATACCATCAGGTTGATGGTGATGGTAATGGGGAAATCCTTCAGACAATCGTGGAACATGCCCTTCATGGTAATCAAGAAAGGATAGAAGATGGCACAGATGCAAATGGTGGCCAACATCATGGGCATGAAATATTGCTTGGCCGACTCTATGGCCGCTTTCTTAGGTTCTTGCCCCTTTCCGAGATATTCCAGATAGCCGTCTATCACCACAATGGAGTTGTCGACCACCATACCCAGCACCACAATCAGCGCAGCCAACGTCACGATGTTCAGTTCGATGCCCAATATATACATGAAAGACACAGAGACGAAGGTGCTAAGCGGGATGGTGATGGATGCCACGATGGCTGAGCGCAGTGGGAAGAGCACCATCATCACCAAGATGATGATGAGCATCGCTACCAGCAGGTCGCGGAGGAAGTTGGTGATGCTGATATTCACCACCTTTGGCTTGTCGGCGATGCGTGTGACCTTCACATCCTCTGGCAGTTCGTTCTCACGGAAATCGTTGAGCACCTGGTCCACCTCACCGCCATACTGCACCACATTGTTGCCGGGTGTCATCTCCATCGACAGCAGCACACAGGGGTGACCGTCCTGCTCTATGCGACTCGACATC
>JAGCXX010000190.1 GCA_017961115.1 Prevotella sp.
GTCCCGAGATAGGCGAGGTCATGGGGCGCATGGCGGCGCAGGAATTTGCCACAGATGGATTTTTTGAGGACATCGACCTCATCATACCCATTCCGCTGGCAAGAAAACGAGAACGACAACGTGGTTACAACCAAAGTGAGGCTGTTGCCCGCGGTGTGGCTGCGGTAACGGGTCTGCCCATCGTCTCCAATGCGGTGGAGAGAATCAGTTTCGAGGAGAGCCAGACCCACAAAAGCCTGCGTGAGCGTATGGAGAACGTGGAGGATGCGTTTCGACTGACAGGCAAGACCAACCTGCAGGACTGTCATGTGCTGATGGTCGACGACATCGTCACCTCTGGTGCCACCATCTGCTCTTGCGTGAAACCCATGTTGGCGACAAGCGGCCTTCGCATCAGCGTCATGTCACTGGGCGTAGTAAAATAATCACAAACCTTAATTCACTGACAGCACTCCAAAGGGCCCAGTCGTGGCAGCACGGTATCGGGTGAGGCGTTTTCCGGAGTCACCCGAAGAGATAAAACCATCATTGTTGAGGTCATATTTCCTGTGACAGACGGCACAGGAAGCCTGACCATTGGTGCTCACCGAGAGGGGTTTGCTGCGTATGGGTATGTCATTGGGGTTGAAACAGTTGGGGCACTCGCGGTCGAAAGCATAGAAGATGGCTGGGTTGTTGAGTGTGCCAAATCCTACGATGATGCCGTCGTTGTAGCCCAAGATGAGAGTGCGCTTGGTGTCTATAGCATTGAGGTTCTTGCTGCTCGTCTGTCCCGCACTGTTGGTGAAGTCAAAACATTGGGCACCGCCCCTTATCGTCTTGGTGATGGTGCAGAATGTACCTGGTGCCATGATGTTCATCGCACTTGCCAATGTGGCATCCTGATGGACACTGTTGTCGAAAACAAAATAGCATGCACCAATAGTAAACTCATTCTCGGCATCACCACACGCTGTGGGCAACAGGGAGCAGAAAGCAAGCAACACAAGGAGTTTTCTCATGACAGCAATGATTTTTCTGCCTCAGTCATCCGCTCGAAATGGAAACCGTCGAATGTCTGCTGCATCAGCGCGCTGATGCGGTCATTGCACAGGTTGCCGATACTTCCCTCATGGGTATGGTGAATCTGTTTGTCGGGCACAAAACGACCCGCCTCGATGTCCAGTCCCACCTTCTTGTAAGCATCGCGGAACGGCATACCAGCAGCAGCGAGGCGGTTGACTTCCTCGACTGAGAAGATGGGGTCATAGAGCGGATTGTCGAGGATATGCTCATTGACCTCGATTTTGTTGATGATATAGGCTGCCATCTGCAGACAGTCCAGCAATTCGCCAAATGCCGGGAGAAACACCTCCTTGATAATCTGCAGGTCGCGGAAATAACCGCTTGGAAGGTTGTTCATGATGAGCGTCACCTGCTGTGGCAGAGCCTGCAACTTGTTGCACTTGGCACGTATCAGTTCAAACACGTCGGGGTTTTTCTTGTGCGGCATGATGCTGCTTCCCGTGGTGCACTCCTTTGGCAACCGGACAAAGGAAAAGTTCTGGCTATTGAAGAGACAGGCATCAAAAGCGAGTTTTGCCACCGTTCCGGCGATGGTCGCCATGGCAAATGCCACATTGCGCTCCATCTTCCCTCTTCCCATCTGGGCATAGACCACGTTATAGTCCATCGAGTCAAAGCCCAGCAACCGTGTGGTCATCGTGCGGTCGAGGGGGAACGAACTGCCATATCCGGCGGCACTGCCCAAGGGGTTGCGGTTGGTCATGCGGTAGGCGGCTTGCAGAAACAGCATGTCATCGGCCAAACTCTCAGCGTAGGCGCCAAACCACAGTCCGAACGAACTGGGCATCGCCACCTGGAGATGGGTATACCCCGGCATGAGCACGTCTTGGTATTGCTCGCTTTTGGTGATGAGTTCATCGAAGAGCACCTTGACGGCCTCTGCTATGTCCTTCAACTGTTGGCGGGTGAAGAGTTTCAGGTCAACGAGCACCTGGTCGTTGCGCGACCGTCCGCTGTGTATCTTCTTGCCCATATCACCCAATTTCCTGGTGAGCATCAGTTCCACCTGAGAATGCACGTCCTCCACACCTTCCTCGATGACAAATTCTCCCCTCAAGCACAGGGCATGGATGTCGCGGAGGGCGGCGAGCAATTGCTGCAGCTCATCGCTCTCCAAGAGTCCGATGGACTCCAGCATGATGATGTGCGCCATCGACCCGAGCACATCATAAGGTGCCAGGTAAAGGTCCATCTCACGGTCGCGCCCCACGGTGAAGCGCTCTATCTCACTGTTGATGGAAAAGTCTTTCTCCCAAAGTTTCATTGACTCAACAACTAAGAACTACAACTATGAACTATGAACTATGAACTATGAACTAAAAACTACTCATACTGTCCGGCTGCAATGGCGTCTGCCAGTTTCTCCAAACCAGCCTGCAGGGGTTTGGATATCATGCCCTTGACAAAGGGGTTGAGGTCGGACTTGATGGTGAGTTTCATCTTGCACGTCGTTTCGGTTAGCGGCAGCAACTGCACCCATAGGTTGAAAGGCAGGGGTGAACTCACCGTCTCATATTTGATGGTCTTGGGCTCCTCCCTGTCGCAGATGCGGATGGAGATGCTGCCCACAGGCGGCACGCTCATGGTGATGGAGTCGTTGGAGAAAATAATCTCGTCACGCTGCTCCTCAGGCAGACGGTCGCGCACCTCCTCACTCAACTGCAAGTCGCTGAGTCGGTGGTAGACGGCTTCCTGTGAGTAGGGTATTTCCCTGATGCTGCTTTCAAATTTTGTTTCCATAATCTTCTCTTTATTTCCAACCTGCCGGGTCTTTGCGCCAATCGTTGAGCAGTTGGATGTCGCTGTCGGCGATATAGCCTGTCTCAAGTGCTGTGGCAACCACATGGTCATAATCGGTGAGGGTAACCAACTTGACACCCGCGTCGGCGAAGGCTTTCTCTGCTACGTCAAAGCCATAGGTATAAGAGGCGACCATACCCACCACCTCGCAACCATATTTGCGGATAGCCTCGACAGCCTTGAGGCTGCTGCCACCAGTGGAGATGAGGTCCTCCACAACCACCACCTTCATCCCTTTCCTCAACTCACCCTCGATGAGGTTCTCCAAACCGTGGTCCTTGGGTTTGCTCCTGACGTAGGCGAACGGCAGGTTGAGGGCATCGGCGACGAGGGCTCCCTGGGCGATGGCGCCCGTGGCTACTCCCGCCACTGCCTCTGCCTCTGGAAAATGCTCGAGCACAGCATGGGTGAGTTCAAGTTTGACAAATGTCCTCAGTTCGGGAAAGGAGAGCGTCTTGCGGTTGTCGCAGTAGAAGGGCGACTTCCATCCCGATGCCCATGTGAAGGGGTCGTTGGGTTGCAACTTGATGGCCTTGATGGCCAAAAGTTTCTTGGCGAATTCGTTCTTGAGGTTGTTCATATTCATTCTATGGTAAAGGTATGTGATGCGGCTCATGTCCTAATCTTCATAAACATCTGCCGTATCTGTTGTGCAAAATTACACATTATTTCGCAAACTCCCAAAAAGAGGCATCAAATAGTATTATTTCCCAAAATACACTTGCCAATTTAAGAGAAAAGTGTATTTTTGCACTATCATTTTGTCGGACCCGTCGGAC
>JAGCXX010000191.1 GCA_017961115.1 Prevotella sp.
AGAGTGCCTCATGCCTTGCCTCGTCGAATGAGAGTGCGCTGCCGGTCGTGGCAATGGTAAGGAATGCAAAAAGGGCAATGAAATAGTGTTTCATAATGATAGATGTTTAATTGATTGTTTTCGCTGTCAAATTTAGGCATTTTTTGTGGTTCACGAAAATTTAAGTCGAATAATTTCACCATATTGGTATTTATTTGTATTTTTGCAAAAAATCACACATATTATTAAAAACACACGATATGATACAAGTAGGAGAAAGAGCCCCTGAGATATTGGGGCATGACGAGAACGGCAACGAAATCCGTCTGAGTGACTTTGCCGGAAAAAAACTAGTGCTATATTTCTATCCCAAGGACATGACCTCAGGTTGTACCGCTGAAGCATGCAACCTTCGCGACAATATCGGGGCGCTGGCCGAAGCAGGCTATGCAGTATTAGGCGCCAGTGTAGACGATGCCAAGTCGCACCAGAAGTTCATCGCCAAGCATGAATTGCCCTTCCACCTCATAGCCGACACCAAGAAAACCCTCGTGGAACAGTTTGGTGTCTGGGGCGAGAAGAGCATGTATGGCAGGAAGTATTTCGGCACGTTCCGCACTACTTTCATCATCAATGAGGAAGGCATCGTGGAGCGCATCATCGGTCCGAAACAAATCAAAACCAAGACTCATGCAAGCCAAATTCTTGAAAATTGAAAATTAATAATTGAAAATTTTTGAGATGATCAACAAACAGTTATTACAGCCGGAGAGCATAGTGGTGATTGGAGGCAGCAACAACATCCACAAACCCGGCGGCGCCGTTGTGCGCAACCTCCTCAATGGGGGTTACAAAGGAGTGCTGCGAGTGGTCAACCCCAAAGAAGATGAGGTGCAGGGCATCAAAGTCTTCCACGATGCCAAGGAACTGCCCCCCACTGACCTTGCCGTGGTGGTGATACCAGCGAAGCTCTGTCCGCCCACCGTGCGGTTGTTGGCTTCGGAGAAAGGCGTCCGCGCCTTTATCATCATCTCAGCCGGTTTTGGCGAGGAGACACCCGCAGGAGCCGCCTTGGAGAAAGAGATACTCGACATCTGCGAGCAGTATGGCGCCTCCCTGATTGGACCCAACTGCATCGGGCTGCTCAATTCCTGGCATCACAGTGTGTTTACCAAACCGATACCCCACCTCAATCCACAAGGAGTTGACTTCATCTCCGGTTCGGGTGCTACCGCCGTATTCATCCTTGAGTCAGCCGTCATCAAGGGGTTGCAATTCAACTCGGTCTGGAGCATCGGCAACGGCAAGCAAATCGGCATCGAAGATGTGCTGCAATATATGGACGAGCATTTTGACCCAGAGAAAGACTCCAAGGTCAAGCTACTCTACATCGAGAACATCAGCAATCCCGACAAGTTGCTCTTCCACGCTGCATCACTCATCCGCAAGGGATGCCGCATCGCCGCCATCAAGGCAGGCAGTTCGGAGAGCGGCAGCCGTGTCGCCTCCTCACACACCGGCGCCATAGCCAGCAGCGACTCCGCCGTCGAGGCTTTGTTCCGCAAGGCCGGCATTGTGAGGTGTTTCTCCCGTGAGGAACTTACCACGGTGGGCTGCATCTTCACCCTCCCCCCCATCAAGGGCAAGAATTTCGCCATTGTCACCCATGCTGGAGGTCCGGGCGTGATGCTCACCGACGCCCTGTCGAAAGGCGGTCTGTCGGTTCCTCCCATCGACCCTGCCGTGGGCGAGGAACTCAAGGAGAGATTGTTCCCTGGTGCTTCAGTCGCCAACCCCATTGACATTCTCGCCACAGGCACTCCCGAGCAGTTGGGCACAGCCATCGACTTCTGCGAGAACCGTTTCGACAACATAGATGCCATCATGGTGATTTTCGGCACACCCGGTCTGGTGCAACTTTACGAGACTTATGATGTTCTGCACAAGAAGATATTGGAGTGCAAGAAACCCGTTTTCCCCATCCTTCCAAGCCTGCACACTGCCGGTCCTGAGGTGGAGGAGTTTCTCAAGAAAGGCCATGTGAACTTCAGCGATGAGGTGACGCTTGCCACCGCCCTGACGCAGGTGATGCGCACGCCATCACCCGCCCCGCCAGAGATTGAGTTGTTTGGTGTTGACGTGCCCCGTATCCGGGACATCATCTCCGGCATTCACGAGAGCGGCTACATCTCTCCAACCCTCGTGCATGAATTGCTCGACTGCGCCGGCATCCCCATGGTGCCAGAGTTGGTAGGTGACAAAGCCGACGACCTTGTGGCCTTTGCCGAGCGCATTGGATATCCCGTTGTGGCCAAGGTGGTAGGTCCCGTCCACAAGAGCGATGTAGGCGGTGTGTCGCTTGACATCAAGAGTGCCAAGCACCTGCGGTTGGAATTTGAGCGGATGATGCAGATTGAGGGCGCCACCTCAGTGATGGTGCAGAAGATGATAAAAGGCACAGAATTGTTTATCGGAGCCAAATATGAATCCCGTTTCGGCCATGTGGTGCTATGCGGTCTTGGCGGTATCTTTGTTGAGACGCTCAAGGATGTGAGCAGCGGTTTGGCTCCCTTGTCCTACGCTGAGGTATACTCGATGATCCGGTCGCTCCGTGCCTATAAGATTATCAAGGGCACACGAGGGCAGGCGGGCATCAACGAGGCTCGTTTTGCAGAAGTCATCGTCCGTCTGTCCACCCTGCTGCGCTTTGCCACCGAAATCAAGGAGATGGACATCAACCCCCTCCTCGCCGACGAGCACAGCGTCACCGCCGTGGACGCAAGGATTTTTGTACAGAAAGGATAGTAGGAAAAAATCGGACCAGTCCGACGAATCGGACAAGTCGGACTGGTCAGACTGGATTATCCGCAGTGGAAATAGGTCTGGACGAGGTTGAGCACTTTCTTTATATCGTGACCGATATCCTTGCGGAGAGTGCGGTCGTTGAATGACCTAAGATTGGTGATGATGCTGTCTATCATCGCCCGACTGAAAACGCCATCTCGCTCATAGTATTCACGCTGTTGCTCCAGACAGTCAGCAGAAGCCGCACAACTGTCGGGCAACTGGGCGAGTTGGGCGAGCCGTTGCTTGTTCGCCTCATCGTGGATGTTCACGTTGACATATGTGCGCTCCGCCACCTCCAGGGCGTCTTTCATCTCAAATCCGCAGCGGCATGCCACGCAAAGTCCCGCGATAAGCTGGTAGAGGTCTGCCGACCCATCGGGCGAGCGCATCTCCACAGTCTGTTTCATTGATGTATCAACATCTGTAGCCTGTTGTGCCGGATTGGCGGTGTGGCACATATCCGCCCCCGTGCTCCATCCCAGCGGGACACGGACAAGCACCGACCTGTTGCGGTCGCCCCAGCACACGTTTGTGGGAGCCTCCTGATGCGGCACGAGGCGGAAATAAGACATGGGGTTTTTGTTGCCAAAAGCGGTGATGCTGGGTGCGAGCATCATCATACCCGCAATCATGCGCCTTGCATCTTCGCTGAGTTGGCCGTTTTCCAACATGCAATTGTGGCCGTCGCGCATCATCCGCATATGGATGTGCAGACCCGAGCCAGCCTTTCCCGCAGTTATTTTTGGAGCGAAGGTTACCTCGAGTCCCATCTGGTAGGCGAGGTTGCGGATGACCCATTTGGCAAGCATCAGTTGGTCGGCTGCCTGCTCTGCCCTTACTGGCAGAAATTCTATCTCATTCTGCTCATACACCTTGCCGTCGAGGACGAAGTTGCCCACCTCTGAGTGACCATATTTGATTTGTCCACCCGCCTGTGCGATATAGAGCATACACTTGGCTCGGAACTCATTTGCCTTGGCGTATGGAGCCGACTCATGATAGCCATGCTGGTCGATGGCGGGGAAGCGCCCATCATCGTTGAAGATGACGTAGTATTCCAGTTCGCCCATGGCATGAAACTCCATGCCCGTCACCTTGGTGAACGACCGGCATGCCTTCGCCAACGTCTGCTCCGGAGCGCTTGCCAACAATGCCCCATCTTTGTCGAAGAAGGAGCAAAGCATGCAAAGGGTGGGAATCTCCGTGAACGGATCGACAAATGCCGTTGCGTATCGGGGTATCACGTAGAGGTCGCTGCTGCCAGCCTCGACAAAGGAGAAGAGGCTGCTGCCATCCACGCGCTCACCACAGGTGAGAATCGTGTCAAGGTATGCACCATCTGTAATGACAAAATTGAGGGTCTTGAGTTTTCCGTCACCACCCGGGTACATGAAATTGACCATCCGTATACCGTTGTCGGTGATGAAAAGGATGATGTCTTCTTTTGTGAACTCCTCGGGATTTTTCTTCAAAAAAGCCACCACAGGGTTGGCATTCAGTGTTAAGTGCTCGTTGGTCATGTTTTTATGTTTGAGATTTGAAGTTTGAGATTTGAGATTTAGTCTGCACTCGGTTATTGAAGTATATTTTTTGCAAAAGTATAGATTATATTCGGTTTCTCCAAATAATTGTGATAATAAAGGTTACAGCCTGAATGAGAAATCTCCATTCATTTGCTTGTTTCATTTTTTTGTTGTAATTTCGCAGCCGCTAAAACAGAAGACACATCATGCGATATAAAATTACTGCTCCGGAGACACTTGACACTGATGTCAAGTTGCCGGCTTCGAAAAGCATCAGCAACCGTGCGCTGGTGATTCATGCACTCACGGGTGGCAACCTCATGCCCGACAACCTATCCGATTGCGACGACACGGAAGTGATTGTGCGAGCCTTGCGCGACATGCCGTATACCATCGACATCAAGGCCGCCGGCACCGCCATGCGGTTTATGACTGCTTATCTTGCCGTCACCGAAAGCGGCGAGCATGTCATCACCGGAACAGAGCGTATGCAGCACCGCCCTATCGGCATCCTTGTCGAGGCTCTCCGACGCCTTGGTGCCGACATCGAATATATGGGCAACGAGGGGTATCCGCCTCTACGCATCCGGGGAAGGCAACTTGACGGTGGCGCCGTGGAGATGACGGGCAATGTAAGTTCGCAGTTCATCTCTGCAATGCTCATTGCAGGAGCCGCCATGCGTCAGGGCATGGAACTCCGTCTGACAGGCAGTATCATCTCACGTCCCTATATCGACCTGACGTTATGTACCATGCGCGATTTCGGTGCCCAGGTGGAATGGACGGGTCCCGACACCATCAAGGTGAGTGCGCACCGCTACCACCCCACCCCATATTTTATTGAAAACGACTGGAGTGCCGCCTCCTATTGGTATGAGATGGTGGCATTGAGCGATGGTAAATATCATGTTCGATTGGAAGGTCTCACTGACGGTTCGCGCCAGGGCGACTCAGTGGTACGCTACCTGATGAGTCTTCTTGGCGTACGCACCAAGTTTGGTGTGCTCGACAAAGGTGTGCCCACCACAGTCACACTAAGCAACCACCCTATCCGTCTGCCCCGAATGGAATACACCCTCATCAACCAGCCCGACCTTGCCCAGACGATGGTGGTGACCTGTGCGCTGAAAGGCATCCCTTTCCATTTCCGTGGATTAGGCACACTGCGCATCAAGGAGACAGACCGCATCGAAGCGATGAAACGTGAACTCGCCAAATTAGGTTTTGTGGTGAAGAACAATGCGGACAACGACCTCATCTGGGATGGCACTCGATGCGAAGCCGACATCCACCCCGTGATTGACACCTACGACGACCATCGCATGGCCCTCGCCTTCGCCCCTGCCGCCCTGCGCTTCCCTGGACTACGCATCAACAACCCATCGGTGGTGACAAAGTCCTACCCACAATTTTGGGACCACCTGCGAGCCGCCGGTTTTGTCATCGAGGAAGAGCCATGAACACCATCCTGATGGCCATTATTGCAGGTATAGGCGCCGTTGCCATCCTGCTCATAGCCCTTGTCCTCCTTGGGGGCATCGCCGCTCTTTTGGGCTGGTTCTCCAAGGATGACGGCAAGGGCATCACCGAAGGACCTTCCTGCGACACCTGTGATGGAAACAATACACTGTGTGAACAGGTTTGCATGATGGAGGCATCGGTAAAACCCATCGAATATTTTGAAGACGAAGAACTCGACTTCTTTGCCGGTCGCCGCAGTGATGGCTATACCGACGAAGAAGCCGAGCTTTTTGAGGAGGTGCTCACCACCCTGCGTCCCGAGGAGGTGGCAGCGTGGAACCGTAGCCTTATCCTGCGCGGCATCAGCGTGCCCGACCAGATTAAGGACGAACTGCTGATGCTGCTTGACAATTAATCCATCGCAATTCTCACTTTCTGCATGACGTCGGCTACTGTGATGACGCCGTCATTACAAATATTATGGGGATATTTGTACCTATGCAAACCAAACAAGTCGTCATAGTTGCCAAAATCTCAATGAAATCCATAAAAAAGGCAATAAAATGGCCTTTTGCGTGTTATTATATATGATGCGAAAGACAAAAGCCATCATTCCACTGTTGCTGGCAGTCATACTGCTGGCGGGTACGTCGTGCTCTTCAAAGAAGAACACGGCGAGAAGCCGTTTCTGGCAGGCGTTCACCGCAAGGTACAACACCTACTACAACGGCACACTCGCCTATATCGACGGGTCGCTGGAGAAGGAAAACGGCAACAAGGACAATTACACGGAGATTATCCCCCTCTATCCTGTTGGCAACAAACAGAGTCAGCAACTCGGTTCCGGCAATTTCGACCGAGCCATTGAGAAGAGTCAGAAGGCCATCAAGCTCCACAGCATCAACAAGCGTCCCGAATGGACAAAGAGCCGCAGAAAGACTGCCCGTGATATCGAGTGGCTCAACCGCCGAGAATACAATCCCATGTTGTGGAAAGCATGGATGCTGATGGGACGCTCGCAGTTCCATAAAGGTGCCTTCGATGAGGCAGCAGCCACTTTCTCCTACATGAGCCGTCTCTATCAGACCCAGCCCGCCATCTACGGCAAGGCACGCGCCTGGCTCGCCAAATGCTACATCGAACAAGACTGGCTCTACGATGCCGAGGACGTGATTCGCAACATGAGCCGCGACTCCATCGACTACCATGCCAAAAAGGAGTGGGACTACACCTATGCCGACTATTATGTCCACACCGGAGAGTATGAGAAGGCCATCCCCTATCTGCGCAAGGTCATCAAGCATGAGATGCGCAAGAAGCAGCGCGCCCGCGAGTGGTTTCTCATGGGACAGATGGAGGCAGCCCTCGGCCACCGCGACCTCGCCTACAAAGCCTACAAGAAGGTCGTAGCCCAAAACCCCTCGTATGAACTTGCCTTCAACGCCCGCATCGCCATGACCGAGGTGATGGCAGCCGGCCAGGCCAAGAAGACCATCAGTCAACTGAAACGCATGGCAGCCTCGGACAACAACAAGGACTACCTAGATCAGGTCTATTACGCCATGGGCAATGTCTACCTCCTGGAGAAAGACACCACCAATGCCATCTCCGCCTATGAAAAAGGCAACGAGAAATCCACCCGTAACGGTGTGGAGAAAGGAGTGCTGTTGCTGCGTCTCGGCGACCTCTACTGGGCAAAGGAGAAATTCGGCGATGCCCAGCGCTGCTACGGAGCCGCCATCGGTATGCTCGACAAGGAACGTGATGACTACGAGGAACTCTCCTACCGTTCGAAAATTCTCGACGAGTTAGCCCCCTTCACCGAGGCCATCCACCTTCAGGACTCGCTGCTCGCCCTCTCCGAGATGTCGGAAAAAGACCGCAATGAGGCCATCGACCGAGTGATTGAGGCGCTGAAAAAGAAAGAGAAAGAGGAGCGCCGCAACCAAGCCGAGGCCGAAGTGCAGCGTGTACAAGCCCGCAACGGAGGCAACACCGGTCGCACGCAGACCCCTGTCGCCCCACAGGCCAACCAACAGCAGAAAGGTGAGTGGTATTTTTACAACCAACTTGCTGTGACACAGGGAAAGACCGCATTCCAAAGACAATGGGGAAAGCGTGAGAACGAGGACAACTGGCAACGGTCGAACAAAACGGTGGTGAGCGGCCTATTCGAAGACGAGGAGCAGGCAACCGCCATGAGCGACTCCCTCGCCTCTCTGCAAGTGGCAGAGGACTCCCTTGCCACCGTGCAGGACAGCGCACAAAACGACCCACACAAACGGGAATATTACCTCAAGGACATCCCATTCACCGAGGAGCAGAAACAAGGGTGTCACGTCATCATCGCCGACGGCCTTTTCAACTCCGGAGTCATCTTCAAGGACAAGTTCGACAACCTCAGGCTAAGCGAGAAACAGTTTGCACGCCTCACCATGTCGTATCCAGAATTCGAGAAAATGGACGAGGTGTACTACCATCTGTTCCTCCTGCATTCTCGTAAAGGTGACACCATGACCGCCGACTCCTACGTGGAACAACTCAAGGAAAAATTCCCTGAAAGCCAATGGACCACCATCCTATCCGACCCCTACTATGCAGAAAACTCCAAATGGGGCGAGCAGATAGAGGACTCATTATACTCAGCCACCTACAACGCCTTCAAGGCAAGCCGATATGAAGAAGTCTTCGGCAATGCACATGTGTCGGAAACCAGATTCCCTTTGGGTGCCAACCGCGACAAGTTCATCTTCATCCGAGGTCTGAGCCGTCTCAACAACAACGATGCTGACGGATGCCTGGAAGATATGAACGATGTGGTGAAGAACTATCCCAACAGCCGCATCAGTGAGATGGCAGGCATGATAGTCAACGGCGTGAAGGCTGGCAAGCAACTGCGCGGAGGGAAGTTTGATTTGAGCGATGTATGGAGCCGCCGCTCCGTGGTGCTGAGCGACAGCGACTCCATCGCCGCGCGCACCTTTGTGGCAGACCGCAACAAGGACTTCTTGTTTATTCTCGCCTACCATCCCGACTCACTCAACGAGAACCAGTTGCTCTATGAGATGGCTCGTTTCAACTTTACCACCTTTATCGTCCGCAACTTCGACATCCAGTTGGTAGATGCTGATGGTCTCCACCTGATGGAAATCTCCGGTTTCCGCAACTTCGACGAGGCACACCAATATGCCACAGAGGTACATAAAAATGCCAATGTGGTGAAGCGTATGGGAAAGGCACGGACCATTATCATCAGCAGCGACAACCTCGAGCTATTGGGCAAGCAATACAGTTACAACGACTACGACGAGTTCTACACGAAACATTTCGCTCCGCTGCATGTCATCACAGATGACCTGCTCAATGAGCCAACAGAAATCGGCTATGAGAAAGAGCCAGACCTCAAGAAGCCTGCACAGGAAAGCGGAGAAGACGATGACAACCAGCCAACCGATGACGGCCAAATCATCGAGGACA
>JAGCXX010000192.1 GCA_017961115.1 Prevotella sp.
AAAACGGAAGCGCCGGTGCTTCTTGTACTACTTCTCTGTCTTCATGAAATCCTATCAAAGAACGCTTCTTTTTGTCATTTTTGCTGCCCCATTTCTCAAGCGCAGCGAATGCAAAAGTACAAACAACATTTGGAACCTCCAAATATTTTTGGATATTTTTTACCGAAAAGCGAAAAGTTTTCGGATTATTTGACAATACAACACGATTTAGGCTCTTTCAATGCCCTTTTTTCCCGTTGTAATCTCTTTTGCCACAAATTTTGGTGCAAAGATGTTGAGACGAGAGTTCTATCAGTCCTCGTTTTTATCTGCAAGGATAACGCGTATGCCATCCATGAGGTGATTGTATCCCACCATCAAGCTATCTATCGACTCATCGACATCGAGCGAGCTGAGTTCGATTTTATCACCCTCCATCTCCTTATAAAAAATGACCATTCTCTCTTTTCCATCCACCTTGCATTTCGTCATATAAGCAAGACGGTTCTTTTTCCCTTCGGGATAGGCAAGATTGGCAAATGCCTTGCTGTCGCCTAACTGTGTGCTCAGTTTTCTTGCCAGGGCGTATGCCGAGTCGGGATTCTCTTCCAAGAGTTGCAGCAACGTTCCCCGATATCCCATCAGTTGGATGGCATTTTGATCGAGTTGAGACATAGGACAGAAGACCGAGTCAATGGTTACATCACCTGAGACAACCACCTCCTTATCGAAGAAGTTGTTGTCAATATAAGCCTCGATTTTCTTTTTGTCAGAATTGCAGGCGGTCAGTGTGACCACAGCCATTAGCAGAAATAGTTTCCTCATTATTATAATTATATATTTTAAATTTGGAGTTTGGGAGTATAAGAGTTTAGACATGTGATATTTCTATTATCCAATCTTATTCCACAAAAGTTTCTGAGAAATAGAACTCACGTAGCGGTTTGGTAACGAGATCACCCTTGATAGTTACCTTTTCCTGTAACCTGATATCAGCCGAGGAAGCTCCTACCCCAACGACAAAGGTTCCGGGCAGTATATTCCACTGCCTCTGTCCCTGATGACTGTAAAAACCAAACTGCTCTGTATAGAGCCTCACCTTTACCTTTTTAGTCTGTCCAGGTTTCAGCGACACGCGAGCAAAGCCCTTCAGTTGTATGGGTCGTATCTGCTGTGTGCTGTCAGAAGGAGAGAGGTAAACCTGTGCTATCTCGTCGGCCGCCATTTCTCCAGTGTTTTTCACATCGAATGAAAGATTGACGCACATGCCTGTTGTCGAAGCCTCGTTGTCTATTTTGAGGTTTTTGTACTCAAAGGAGGTATAGCTCAGTCCATATCCGAAGGGCCATTGGATGCGTGGATCCTTGTTGGCGGAATAGTTATAGCAAATCGGTTCATTGATTTCCGTGTTTGGATAGCTGACCGAGAGTTTGGCAGAGGGAGCCACTTTTCCATAAAGGATGTCTGCCACGGCGTTGCCACCCTCCTCGCCCGGATACCATGCCTGGATGACCGCTGCGCACTTCTCTGCCAGACCCGAGATAACCTGAGCACGTCCGCCAAAGAGTACCAGCACGACCGGTTTTCCGGTTTTGATTAGGTCCTCAACAAACTGTTCCTGCTTACCAGGCAGACGCAGTCCCTGACGGTCTCGGTTTTCGCCGCAAAGCATCACGTTTTCGCCCATGGCAGCCACGATGACATCGCACTCTGCAGCCATTTTGAGCGCCTCTTGTTTGTCAGCCTTCTCTCCCGAGTCCACCTTGCGGTGCAGGATTTCATACTCCCATGCCCGCTCGTCACCCTCAACGGCATATTTCGTCTCTATTTCTTCCGTCCAGTCGCATCCTCTCGAATACATAATGCTGACATCCTCAGGTTTTCTTTCCTTCATGCCCTCAAGCAATTTCACGATATGCGGGTGCTCAAGGTCGTCGGTCACTTTTTTCCAAAAATACGACATGGCAGGGAAGGAGTAGTCACCACACATGGCCCACATCGAGTTGGCGTTTGGGCCTGTCACTAAAATATTCTTCGCCTCCTTGAGTGGCAGGATGCCATTGTTTTCCAAGAGCACCACCGACTGCGTGGCGATGTCATAGGCCGTTTTCCTTTCCTCAGGTGAGTCAAGTGTGATTTTCCCCTCAGCATAGAGGAATGGTTCCTTATCGAAAAGACCAGCGCGGAACTTATGTCTAAGCACATTTTTCACAGCCCTTTCAAGAGTTTCAGGCTTCACCAGTCCTTGGTCGATAGCCTCCTGCAAATGCATATAATTGGAGCCTCTTGGGAAATCCACGTCATTGCCCCCATTGATGGCTGCCGCAGCCTTCTGCACCACATTATCCAATCCTGGAATCTGGTCGATGGCAGTATAGTCGCTCACCACCATTCCATCGAAGCCGACGTAGTCTCTAAGAATTTCCTGCAGTATCTCGCTGTTTGCCACACAGTTGGTGCCATGCACCGCATGATATCCCGGCATGACCACCTTGCTGCCCGCCAAGCGAATCATCGCCTCGTGCGGCATGAGGATTTCCTCCATCATTTCCTTTTCCTCAGCGTCTCCACCGCCACCATACCCAAGATAGTGTTTTGAGCAAGTGCCTACACCCTTGCGGAGGTCACCCTGCTGCAGTCCTTTGGCAAAAGCTACGCCCATGACAGCTGACAGATAGCCATCCTCACCGTAAGATTCCTCCAAACGGTTGAAACTCGGTGTGCGGCACACATCGACCATTGGTGAGAGCGAGAGCACTCCGCCCATCTTTCTCATATCGGTACCTGTCTGTTGGGTTTTCAGTTCAGCAAGTTCGGGATTGAACGAGCAAGCCTGTCCTATCTGTTGAGGATAGATGGTAGCGCCACGGGTGTTGACACCTGAGAGCACCTCCTCATGAAATAGTGCCGGTATGCCATTGGGCGTATTGTGAATGAGCCAATCCTGCATTGCTGCCACTCGGTCGCGCAACACCTCCGGGTCGGTAGGTTTCTGACTGGCGTATTGAGAGAAATGTCCTATGCCGTTGGGTATCAGTTGTCTGCATTTGGCTGTATCCAACACGCCCTGTTCGTCGAAGAACTCATCCATATATCCGCTTCTCAGTTGGGCGATACGCTCTTCCTGTGACATTCTGTCGTAGAGTTCATTGATTTGTTCTTCCATACTGGCGGAGCCGCACCCCACCAACAGTGCTGTTGTGCACACCATTGCTATTCTCCTCTTGTTCATAGTTTCAAATTTTTGTGCAAATATAGATAAATAATTCTGATTTTTAAGTCAGTCGAATCAAGTTTTTCACTACCTTTGCAGAAATCTTATTTTTCAACATACTCATTATGGCGATTAATTGGCACAAACATTGGGCAGGTTTTTCTGTCATCTTCCTTTTTATTATAGCATCATCATTGTCGAGCTGCGGAAACAAAAATGACACAAAAGGTGAGGAACCGAACTCTTCAGGTCAGGTGAATGAAGCCGCTGCTGAAACAAACATCTCAGTCGCAGAAGCCGACATTCCGCAGCATCCAGACATTATTCCAGATGAAGGAGAAGAAGAGGAATTCATCCAAGAATCAGCATCCCCCCACCCCATCCACATGGGTGTGTGGGGCAACTGTGGTGGCACAGGTTTCCTTTTCGACATGAACGGAACCAAAGGAAGCTACATTCCCTACGACATAGCAGAGGCGAAGGAGTATGGAGCCCGTCGTGATTTGGAGTTGGTTTCCTACACTCCCAAAGACGGCAAGTGCGTCATCAACGCTTTTCTGCAAGGCAAATTTATAGGTCAGTTTAAAGGAATATTTAAGGAAGAAGAGGTTCAGGTCGGCGAAAACACCAGCAATTTAATCCAATCCTACGATGGCATCTTCACCAGCGTGAATGGAGCGAAGCTCGACTTCCACTTCCACTATGACTGAAAATGCATCTACCATGAACAAGTTACTCAAATGGTTTTGCAACGACCGTCTGATGATGGTTGCCATACTGCTGAATACCGCCATCATGTTTATGGGCGGTTTTTGGCCCGATAACAATTTGTTTGACCTGTCTGATGCCCTTTTCACCCTATTGTTCTTAGGTGAGGCAGTGGCAAAGATTCACAAATACGGATGGAAAGGCTATTGGAAAAGCAGTTGGAACAAATTCGACTTCATCGTGCTCATCATCGCCCTGCCCTCGCTTGTCAGTCCGTTCATAGGCCGCAACATGGGCACCAACACCATCCTTGTGCTCCGAAGTCTGCGGCTATTCAAATCGTTCAAGATGATTCGTTTCATCCCCAACATCCAAAGGCTGCTCAAGGGCTTAAAGTTGGCCATCAGGGCATCTTTGTTGGTGTTTCTCGCCTTCATCGTGTTTTTGCTGATTTTCTCCATCCTTTCCTCCACGATTTTTGGCAACATCGCCCCTGAATATTTCGGCAACCCCGCCATCAGCATCTACAGCATCTTCCGCCTCTTCTCAATAGAAGGTTGGTATGAGTTGCCCGAAGCCATCGCTACGAATGGGAGTCCTGGGTTGGGTCTGTTTGCGCGTTGCTACTTCTCCGTGCTGATGTTTTTTGGTGGCATCATCGGCTTGTCGCTGGTCAACTCCATTTTTGTGGATGCCATGATGGACGACAACAACGACGAGGTGCTGGAGAAACTGAAAAAGATTGAAGAAAAATTGAAAATTGAAGATTGAAGATTATTCCACTTACACGACACCTGGACGAAGGCATGTACTGCATTTTGCCCTCTTTAAAAAAAACAAATTTTTGCTAAATAAAGAAAAGAATGCAGGGTGTTTGGTCAAGGTATAAGGCCTAATTGGAAAAAAATGATTACTTTTAAAGCACATTAGCCGATATCCAAGAAATTATAGAATTATAAAAGCTTATTTTCTATTGATTAGAACAACAAACAACACATATATTATGAAGAAAACCTTTATCCTAATGCTCGTCCTGCTTGCCACACTGACAAGCACTGCACAGCAGTATCCCTACCAAAACCCAAATCTTAGTGCCCGAGAGCGCGCCATTGACCTATGCTCCCGCCTGACACTGGATGAGAAAGCGATGCTGATGCTCGACGAGAGTCCCGCCATCCCCCGTCTCGGCATCAAGAAATTCTTTTGGTGGAGCGAGGCTCTCCACGGTGCCGCCAACATGGGCAACGTCACCGTCTTCCCCGAACCCATCGCCATGGCGTCATCATGGAACCCCACCCTGCTTCATAAAGTGTTCGATGCCGCCAGCACCGAGTTTCGTGCCCAATACAACGAACGTATGCTACGTGGTTCGGGCATCGATGAAAAATTTCACAGCCTCTCTGTATGGACCCCCAATGTCAACATTTTCCGCGACCCCCGTTGGGGACGCGGACAGGAGACCTATGGTGAGGACCCCTACCTCACCTCGGTGATGGGCACAGAAGTGGTGCGCGGCCTCCAGGGCCCCGAGGATGCCAAATACCGCAAACTGTGGGCTTGTGCCAAGCACTATGCCGTACACAGCGGACCGGAGTACACCCGTCATAGCGCCAATCTTACCAATGTGTCTCCTCGTGACTTATGGGAGACTTATATGCCCGCTTTCAAGACCTTGGTGGAGGATGCCAAGGTGCGCGAGGTGATGTGCGCCTACCAGCGCCTTGACGACGACCCCTGCTGTGGTTCTCAACGGCTTCTCCAGACCATCCTTCGTGATGAGTGGGGTTTCCAGTACCTCGTCGTCAGCGATTGCGGTGCAGTCTCCGACTTCTACGAGTCGCACAAGTCATCGTCAGACCCTGTCCATGCCTCCGCCAAAGCCACCATCGCCGGCACCGATGTGGAATGCGGTTTTGGCTATGCCTACCGCAGCATCCCCGATGCAGTCAAACGCGGTTTCATCACAGAGGCTGAGGTAGACAAGCATGTCATCCGACTTTTGGAAGGCCGATTCGACTTAGGCGAGATGGACGACCCCTCATTGGTAGAGTGGTCGAAAATCCCCTACTCCGTAATGGATTCCAAAGAGCATCGCCAACTCGCCCTCGACATGGCGCGCCAAACCATCGTGCTGCTGCAGAACAAGAACAACATTCTTCCGTTGCAGAAGAACAAGGAGCGCATCGCCGTCATCGGGCCAAATGCCGACAATGCCCCGATGATGTGGGGCAACTACAACGGCATGCCCAACCACACCATCACCATCCTCGACGGTATCAAGGCCAAGCAGAAGAAGATAGTTTATCTTCCAGGCTGCGACCTCACTTACGACAAGGTGATGGATTGCCTGTTCGCCTCACAATGCAGTTTCGAAGGCAAGAAGGGCATGAAGGGCACGTTCTGGAACAACCGCAACATGGAGGGCAAACCCGTCACCACGCAGTACTACACCACCCCGGTTGCTGTCACCACGGCAGGTATGCACAATTTTGCACCTGGTGTCCAAATAGAAGATTTCTCCGCAAAATATGAGACCGTCTTCACTCCAAAGGAGTCTGGCGAATATGTAGTGAACGTCGAGGGCTGCGGACATTTCGAACTTTACATCGACGGCGTGCAGAAGTTCCGTCACCGCACCTGGCGCACCACGCCCAATAGTATACCCATCCAGGCCGAGCGTGGCAAGAGTTACAACATCGAGGTGCGTTTCTCACATATCCAAACCTACAATGCCAACCTGAAAATCAATGTAGCCAAAGAACTCCCCATCGACTACCAGCAGGTTATCAGCCAACTCAAGGGCATCGACAAGGTCATCTTCGTCGGCGGCATCTCCTCTGCCCTCGAAGGAGAGGAAATGCCTGTAAATATTGAGGGTTTCAAGGGCGGTGACCGCACCAACATCGAACTGCCCTCCGTGCAGCGCAACTTCCTCAAGGCTCTGAAGGCAGCAGGCAAACAAGTCATTTATGTCAACTGCTCCGGTTCAGCCATCGCCCTTCTGCCTGAGACTGAGAGTTGTGATGCCATAGTCCAGGCTTGGTATGCCGGACAAGAAGGCGGAACAGCCATCGCAGAAGTGCTCTTCGGCGACATCAACCCCAGCGGCAAACTCCCAGTGACATTCTATAAGAACACCGAGCAGTTGCCCGACTACGAAGACTACTCGATGAAGGGCCGTACCTACCGCTACATGACCGACAAGCCCCTCTATCCCTTCGGTTACGGACTGAGCTACACCACCTTCTCTTATGGCGATGCCCGTCTTGACGGAAAGACACTCACTATCCCAGTCACCAACACAGGCAACCGTGACGGTGAAGAGATTGTGCAGGTCTATCTGAGCCGTCCCGATGACCCTGAGGGACCCATCCAGACACTCCGTGCCTTCAAACGCGTCAGCATTCCGAAGGGCAAGACCGTCAACGTGTCGCTCACTCTCGACAAGAAATCTTTTGAGTGGTTTGACACGGAAACCAACACCATCCGGCCACTTAAAGGCAAATTTATCATCCGCTACGGCGGAACATCCGAAAAACAACAACAAAAGACCCTGAATTATGAACAATAACGATATCATGCGCGTCGGTGTCGTCGGCGCGGGATGGATTGCCGAGAAAGCAGCCATCACCCTCAACGGACTCAAGTCATGCGAGTGCTATGCCATTGCCTCACGCAGTCAAGAAAAAGCCACAGCATTTGCCCAGAAATGGAACGTACCAAAAGCCTACGGATCGTATGCTGACATCTATGCGGATCCCGACATCGATTTAGTGTATGTCGCCACGCCCCACTCTCACCACTATGATGTGACCCGTGATGCCTTGCTTGCCAACAAAGCCTGCCTTGTGGAAAAAGCCTTCATGGCCAACCATGCACAATCTGCCGCCATCGTGCAACTCGCACACGAACGGAATATCTTCTTAGCAGAGGCCATCTGGACACGCTACCAACCCGTTGTCGGGATGGTGCGCGACCTGATAGCCAGTGGGCGCATCGGCACGCCGCGTCTCGTCACCGCCACATTAGGCTACAGCATGGGCGACAAACCACGTATTATGCGCCCAGACCTCTGTGGAGGTGCCCTGCTCGACCTTGGTGTCTATGCCCTAAACTTTGTCCGTATGTTCTTCCCTGCCGACATCGTCAGCATAGAGAGCCAATGTGTGAAGAGTGCCACCGGTATGGACCTGACCAACGCCATCAGTCTGGTATTAGCCGATGGCATGCTCTGCAACCTCCAGTCGAGTGCTGCATGTGTGGGCGACAACATCGGTGTCATCGCCGGTACAGACGGCAACTTGATTATCGACAACATCAACAACCCACAGAAAATCACGGTGAATACCCATGACCGAGAGTTCGTGGAAGACATCCATGTACCCAAGCAGATTACAGGTTATGAGTACCAGTTCATCGCTTGCCGTGAAGCACTCATCGAGGGTTTGAAAGAGCCCCGTGAGATGCCCCACAAAGAAACCCTCTACATCATGCAACTCATGGATGAGTTGCGACAGAAATGGGGAGTGAGGTATCCCATGGACGATTTCTAATTCATCGTTTAAATAGTTGAGTACCGAAACTCCATACCCAAAAACTTCTAGACTCCAAAAAATCAAGAAAATCCTTAGAAAATACACTTTATGATGAAGAAAGCATTAATATTTATCACTGGACTCATGGCAGTCCTGACCGCTTATGCTGATGACCTACGCTTGAATGACCTCGGCTATTTTGAGCGCCAGGGAGTCAACGTACTCGTTTTCAGCAACAGTTTCAGCGGTGGGTTCAACGACGAGAAAAACTCCGGTATCGAGGTCATCCATCATGGTGTGCGCACTATTCAAGGTGGTGCCGTGAGACTCAACAACACCCCCGAGCAGTGGGACCTCGTGCCCAAGATGACCGACCGCAAGGTGGACCGTGAGAACGGTAGCATAGCAGTGTCGATGCGCTACGATGACTACGACTTCGACAGCCGTGTCGTGGTGACTGCGAAAGGACAGGCGGTGGAAATCGCTGTATGGCTGGACAAGCCTGTCCCCGAAGCCCTCGCCGGAGAGGCCGGTTTCAATATTGAATTCCTACCCTCTCAATATTGGCTGAAGACCTATAGCGTGGATGGCCGACTTGGCCGTTTGCCCCGCTATGCCACCAGTGCTACCATCACCCGTCCCAACAGCGAGAAGCCCCGCCAGTTCAAAGGTTTCAGAACCTATGATGACCGAGGAACGGGACGTTTCATCGACCCCCTGCCCATAGAGACCGGCCATACGATGACACTCGCCACCGACGACCCCGAGCGTATGATTCGCATCAGCAGTGAGGATGCTGAGCTCAAGCTCTATGATGGCAGGATTCTCGCCCAGAATGGATGGTTTGTCTTGCGCAGCATTCTTCCCAAGGGAAAGACCGGCAAGGTGGTGACATGGCTCGTGGAACCCCATGCCATCCCCGGTTGGATACGTCAACCCAACATCGGCTTCTCACAAATCGGCTATATCCCCAACCAGCCGAAGGTGGCTGTCATCGAAATCGACAAGGCTGCCCACCCCCTGGCCACAGCCACCCTCATGCGCATCAAGGAAGACGGTACAACCGAGACCGCCTACCAAGGCAGCCTCCGTCAGTGGGGTACCTATTTTAAATATAATTATGTAAAGTTTGACTTTTCCGAGGTGAAACAACCCGGCATCTACTACATCCAATATGGCGACACCCGCACCAACGATTTCCTCATCGACGAGCATGTGTATGACAAAATCACCGATGCCACCACCGACGTGTGGGTGCCCATCCATATGAACCATATGTATGTGAATGAAGGTTACCGCACCTGGCACGGCGAGCCATTCAAGGAAGGTTACCTACAGGCGCCTTCAAGCGACCATTTCGACCTGCACCACCAAAGCGAGACCACCGACACGAAGTACAAACCTTTGGAACTCATCCCTGGACTGAACATAGGTGGTTTCTTCGATGCCGGCGACTTTGACATCGAGACAGGTTCCAACATCAACGTGGTGCAAAACTTCATCCGAACATGGGAGTTGTTCAAACCCCAGCGTGACGAGACCTTCGTGAGTCAGGAACAGCGCTTTGTAGACCTCCACCGTCCCGATGGCGTGCCCGACATTTTGCAGTTTATCGAGCACGGCACACTCAACCTGGTGGCCCAGGCTGAGCAAATCGGACACATGGCCTCGACCCTTTCCAACTCCGTACTCGACAACTACCACCACCTTGGTGATGCCGCCAGCATCACCGACGGCAAGCACTATGACCCCAGTCTGAAACGCTATGAGGTATCTGCTGACGGCAAGAGCAGCGGTACCCCTGACGATATGTGGGCATTCACCACACGCAACCCCAACCTCGACTTCCGTGCCGCCACAATGTTTGCCGCTGCCAGCCGTGCCTTGGAAGGTTACAATGACGACCTCGCCAAGCGTGCGCTCACCCAGTCGAAGCGGTTGATGCAAGAGGCCACCGACTTCCTTGCAAAGAGAACTAAGGAAGAGAATGCAGCCCTGGATGACCTAAGTTGGCTTGATGGCAACAGCGATTCCAACAACACTACCAACAACCAGCGACCCAACAGAAATCGCAGGAACCGTCAGCAGTTAGGCAGTATGGCGACCAGTCTGCAACTCTACGGTGCCACCCACGAGAAACAGTATCTCGACCAATTCTTGAGTCAGATATGGGGTGCCCTCGACCGCAATGTAGCCAACAACATCCAGACTGCTCTCGACGCCGTTCCCTATATGGACGATGCCTACCGACAGCGACTGCGCCCTTACGTTGAGAAATACGAGACCTATATCCAGCAATTCGATAAACAGAACCCCTACGGCGTTCCCATTGGTTTAGGCAACTGGGCAGGCGGCAATGCCGTCCTCAGCTTTGGCACCACGGTTTGCTTCGCCCACCTCTACTATCCTGACATCGTGCCAAAGGAAGAGGTATACAGGGCAGCCAACTGGCTCTATGGATGCCATCCCTACCACAACTACTCGTTTGTAGCTGTCGTTGGCGCCACGCGTCCAAAAGCCGTCTTCTACGGCAACAACCGCGCCGACTTCTCGTTCATCCCCGGCAACGTGGCACCAGGACTGCTTTTCCGCCAACCCGACCATTTCGAGAACTATGACGACTGGCCCTTCCTCTGGGGACAGAACGAAGGAACCATAGCGGGCAACACTCAGTATATCATCTTCGGTTCGGCGCTCAAAGGAATCATCAACCCAAAACCATAAGTAAAACAAACTAGACATATTCACTCTATGAGACGCCTTTTCCTGTTCATGTTGCTAATTGCAACCATGACCAGTGCCCATGCCCAATCCAGGGAAAACCTAACCGTCAGCGGACACATCACTGATGTGGATGAGAAAGAACCCATCGAGCATGCCACCGTCCAACTGTTCCGCGTCAAAGACAGTACATTCGTTGGCGGCACACTGACCGACCAGCGCGGCAACTTCTCCGTGGAGGCACCTTCCAATGGCACCTACCGATTGAGAGTATCCTCCATTGCCTTCCAAACCATCGAGCGTGAGGTGACAATTCGGCGTGACCAAAGCATCGACTTGGGCACCCTGATGATGTCGCCAGAAAGTTATACACTGAAAGAAGCTGTTGTCACAGGACGTGTTCCTCAAGTAGTCGTCAAGAAAGACACACTTGTATACAATCCTGATGCCTATCGCACACCTGAGGGTTCCGCTATCGAGGAACTCCTCAAGCGCATACCAGGAGCGGAGGTTGATGAGGACGGCAACATCACCGTCAATGGCAAGCAAGTAAAGAAAATCCTGCTCGACGGCAAGGAGTTCATGCTCGGTGATATAGAGACTGCACTGAAGAATATCCCCGTTTCCATCATCCAGAACATGAAGTTCTACGACCAGCAGAGCGACCAGGCACGCATTACCGGCATTGACGACGGCAACAAAGAGACCGTCATTGACTTCACCATCAAGAAAGGAATGAACCGCGGCTACATGACCAATCTCGATATTGCAGGCGGCACCCACGACCGCTATGCCTCGCGCGGCATGGCCAGCAGTTTCACCGACAAGACCCGCATCGTCATTTTAGGCAATCTCAACAACAAGGAAGAGAATGCCGGATGGTGGAACCGACGAGGTCTGAATACCCGCAAGATGCTGGGTACCAACCTCAACTATGATGACGGCAATAAGCTGAAGGTGGACTTCAGTGTGAGGTGGAACCGCCGCGATGGAGACAACAGGACAGACAACACCAGCGAGAACTTCTACAGCGAGACCTCACGCACATTCTCCAACAGCCATTCACAGAACTATACCCGAAGCAATAACTGGAATGGCAATATGCGTGTGGAATGGCGGCCAGACAGCCTGACCAACATCCTGTTGCGTGCCAACGGCAGTTATGGTTCCAACGACGGCACCACCACTTCCGTCTCCGGCACTTTCAACGCCGACCCCTACCGCTATGTCACCGACCCACTGGAAGCTCTGGCAAGTCAAGATCCAAACAATCCCCTTGCTCCCTATCGTGTGAACCACAACATCAATGCCAACCTTTCTTACGGCGAAAACAAGAATGCGTGGGGTATGCTCCAACTCTACCGCAGGTTGAATCCCCGTGGCCGAAACATCACGCTGCGTGCTGAGCTCAGTGGAGGCGACAGTCAGAATAAGAGTGTGTCGAACAACGATGTGCACCTCTTCCTCATGAAGAACCAAGCCGGTCAGGACTCGACCTACTTCACTGCCCGCTACAACACGACACCCTCTGACAACAGCGGTTATGTGCTCAGTGCCACCTACAGCGAACCCCTTTGGAAAGGTGCCCATCTTCAAGCCAACTACGAATTGCGCTACAACCAAAACAAGAGTGACCGCCAGACCTATGACTTCAGCCATCAGCCCCAAAACATCTTCTCAGGCATCACCCCTGTATACCGTGAATGGGATACATGGCTCTCACCTGTTCAGGACAACCTCGACAGTTTCCGTGACAGTCTCCTAAGCCGTTTCTCGGAATACAAGAACTACACCCACAATATCCGCCTTACCTTGCGTCATCGGGTGGAAAAGTACGACTACAACATAGGATTCCTTGTGCAGCCACAGCACTCTAATTTTATCCAGGACTACCGCAGAATCTATGTCGACACGGTGCGCAACGTCACCAATTTCACACCAACCATAGACTTCCACTACAAGTTTACCGACCAAAGCAACATCTGGGTGCACTACCGTGGCGACACCCGACAGCCAGAAATCACTCAGTTGCTCGACATCACCGACGACTCTAACCCCCTCTACATCACGGAAGGCAACCCAGGCCTGAAACCACAGTTCACCAACTCACTGAACGCCTACTTCAACAACTACACCTCGCGGCACAAGCGTTCGATTGTCGCCTATGCCAACTACCGCCACACTCGCAACAGCATCTCCAACCTCGTGCGCTACAACCCCGAAACCGGTGGAAGCGCATCACGCCCGGAGAACATCAACGGCAACTGGAACATGGACGGAGGTTTCACCTTCAACACCGCACTGGACACGACAGCACACTGGAATGTAGGTACAGAGACCCGTGTGCGCTACAACAACTACGTGAGCTATGTGGCTCAGTACAAATCCGATGCGAAAAAGAACACCACCCGCTCCATCAACCTCAACGAGCGCCTGACCGCCGGATTCCGCAACGACTGGCTTGAGGTGGGCATCGACGGCAATGTCAACTTCCAGCACTCACGCAATGAACTGCAGCCCAATGCCAACCTCGACACTTGGCAGTTCAACTACGGCGGACATTTCCTGCTGCGCCTTCCCTATGAAATAGAGGTGAGCAGCAACTTGCATGAACACAGCCGACGCGGTTACAACGACCCTTCGATGAATACCAACGAACTCATCTGGAATGGTCAGATATCCAAGTCGTTCCTCAAGAGCAAGACATTGACTGTTGCTCTCAACTTCTACGACCTACTCGGTCAGCAGAGCAATTACGAACGGTGGGTGAACGCCAACGGCCGCAGCGACACGCAGTACAACAGCATCAACTCATACGCCATGCTCCATGTGCGCTACCGCCTCAATATGTTTGGCGGCAAGGTGGACTCCGAGGGACGCTATAACAAGAAATGGGGCAACAGAGACCGTTGATAAACATAACATAAATCTCAAATCTCAAATCACAAAACTCAAAACATGAAAGATTTTGTTTACTATGCTCCGACCGAAGTTGTGTTCGGAGAAAAATCAGAGGAGCGCGTAGCATCCCTGACAAAAAAATACGGAGGTACGAAAGTGCTCGTTCACTACGGCGGTCAGAGCGCCATTCGCTCCGGCCTGCTCGACAAGGTCTGCCAACTTCTCCGTGATGGCGGCGTGGAATATGTCACCCTCGGAGGTGTCGTTCCCAACCCCCGTCTGTCGAAAGTGCGCGAAGGCATCACACTATGCAAGAAGGAGGGTGTGGACTTCATTCTCGCCGTCGGCGGCGGCAGCGTCATCGACTCCGCCAAGGCTATTGCCTACGGCGTATGCTATGAGGGTGATGTGTGGGACCTCTACCTCGGTAAGGCAGAGCCTCAACGGATGCTCCCCGTGGCCACCGTGCTGACCATCCCAGCGGCAGGAAGCGAGATGAGCGAGGCCAGTGTCATCACCAATGAGGACGGTGATGTCAAATTAGGCTATTCCAACGATATGTCTCGTCCGAAATTTGCCATCATGAATCCCCGTCGCACGTTTACACTGCCTCCCTATCAGACCGCAGCAGGCGTCACCGACATGATGATGCACACCATGGAGCGGTACTTCACCAAGGACGATGATATGGACCTCACTACCGACCTCGCCGAGGCCGTGCTTCGAAGGATGAAGACAGCTGTGTTCAGCGTGCTGAAGAATCCTGAGGACTACCGCAACCGTGCCCAAATCATGTGGGGTGGCAGCGTTGCCCACAATGGTCTGACGGGCTGCGGCATCAGTGACGACTGGGCGACCCACCAGTTGGAGCATGAGCTGAGTGGTATGTTTGATGTGACACACGGAGCCGGACTGGCAGCCATCTGGCCCAGTTGGGCGCGCTATGTGATGCATGAGAACCTCAGTCGTTTCGTACGTTTCGCCGTCAATGTGATGGATGTCCCCAACGACTTCACTGATCCCGAAGGAACGGCTTTGAGAGGTATTGAGGCGATGGAATGCTTCTACCATGCCATCGGCATGCCCACCAACATCCGCGAACTGATTGGGCGTGACATCACCGATGATGAGATACGCGAGATGACCCGTAAGTGCAGCCGAGACAACACCGCCACCTGCGGTTGTCTGAAAGTGCTCAAGGCAGAAGACATGGAAACAATCTATAAAATGGCACGAGGATGAAGATATTATTAATAGGTGGTACCGGCACCATCAGCAGTGCCATCACCCGACAGTTGGCTGAGGCAGGCCATGACCTATGGCTGCTCAACCGTGGCACCCGCAAGGACGAAGTGCCAGAGAATGTGACTCAAATCATCACAGACATCAACGATGAGGAAAAGGTTTGCAAGTTGCTCGGCAATACCCAGTTCGACGCCGTCTGCGAATTCATCGGTTTCCTCCCCTCACAGGTGGAGCGCGACATTCGTCTCTTCACTGGCCTCACGCACCAATACAGCTAGATCAGTTCGGCATCTGCTTACGCCAAACCCGCCCGCAGCCACCTCATCACCGAGGGAACCGCCCTTGCCAATCCCTTTTGGCAATACTCACGCGACAAGATTGCCTGCGAGGAACTGCTGATGCGAGCCTATCGCAATGATGGCTTTCCCGCAACCATCATACGGCCCAGCCACACCTATTGTGAGCGCAGCGTACCGGTGAGCGTCCATGGTGTGAATGGCAGTTGGCAAGTTTTGAAACGAATGATTGAAGGGAAACCCATATTGATTCACGGCGACGGCAGTTCGCTGTGGACACTGACCTGGAACGAGGATTTCGCCAGAGGCTTAATTGGTTTGATAGGCAACCCCAAAACCATCGGAGAAGCTTTTCAGATCATGTCTGACGAGACGCTGACATGGAACCAAATCTATGAAAGCATTGCCCAAGCATTGGGTGTGGAGTTGCATCCCTACCATGTGTCCTCCACTTTCCTCGCCGCCGTATGTCCACCGGAATACGACCTTATGGGCAACCTGATTGGCGACAAGGCGGTCACAGTAGCCTTCGACTGCACCAAACTGAAACGTGCCGTACCTGGTTTCTGTGCAACTACCCGTTTTGACACCGGCGTTCGCCGCTGCATCAACCACATCCTCGCCCATCCAGAACTCCAGGTTGAAGACCCTGACTTCGATGCATGGTGCGACCGAGTCATCGCAGCGCAGGAAAAAGCAGCAAAGGAAGTTTGCAGTTAGTAGTGTAAAGCTATGTATTAGTAGTCCAAAGACACTAAAACAAAAGAAAACAACATCAATAACAGACAGAGGAAAGGTAATCTTGGAGGATAAATCACCTTTCATCCTACATTTTTCTACCTTCATCTGTTAAATGAAAGTTAATCATTTTAGAGTGAGTGATTTTGCATATTTTACGCATAATCACTCACTTTTATTTGATATTTAACACTTTTTAAGTATTAAAACTAAAATTTTTGAGTAAAATCTATTGTTATTATCAAATTTGGCATACCTTTGCGGCGTGAAAAGCGGATTTTGTGTCCGCACACAGTGTTAAGGATAACGTCGTCCACGATTGGAAATATATGTTAGTGGCGACAGATTGTTATATTTTAAAATAAGGTAAAAAGATGAAAAAGTTTTTTATGACTTTGGTAGCCGCAGTGGTGGCAATGAGTATGGATGCTCAAGTATTCATCGGTGGTGGTGTTGGTTTTGCCAACACAAGTGACGGTGACGACGATGTGACATCTTTCAAACTGATGCCTGAGGTGGGATACACCTTCAATAAGGACTGGGCAGCCGGTGTTGCTTTTGGTTGGGAAGGTTTCAACAAAGGTGGTGTCAAGAATTTCTCCGTGAACCCTTATGTTCGTATGAACCTTATTAAGGGTAGTATGGTGAGTGTCTTCATCGATGGTACTGTGGGTTATGCTCACACCTACAACGCAGGATATGACGTGGATGAGTTCTCCGTTGGTCTGAAGCCAGGTGTGGCTGTCAACCTGAACAGCAAGCTGAGTTTTGTTACCCATATCGGATTTGTGGGTTACGAGAATGAGAAGGACAACAACAACGATACTAAATTCAACACATGGGGTGTTGACCTCGACGGCCGCAACATCATCTTCGGTCTGTACTACAACTTCTAAGAGAGTTCTGAAATCAACTATAAAACGAGGGCGTGTACTTAAGTATGCGTCCTCGTTTCATTATATACAATAAAGTAGACATATTCGATTTGTTCTGACATCAATCTAAGACAAAAATGGATTGAAATCCCTAGCTATCAACGACTTATAAACATTGAAAAGATTATTATTCTTTTTGATGGGTAAGTAAGCATTTCAAATGGAACAACATTCTTCAAATACCCCAATTTTAGTGATATTTTCTCATTTTCAATAGAAATTTGGAGGATATTTCCACAATTCTTACCTTTGCAGCATAAAAAGTTTAATTTTTAAAATTAGAAAGGATAAGATTATGAGTACGAAGAATTATCGTTTTGAGACTTTACAACTTCATGTAGGCCAAGAACAAGCCGACCCCGCAACTGATGCTCGTGCGGTGCCCATCTATCAGACCACGAGTTATGTGTTCCACAACAGCCAACACGCAGCCGACCGATTCGGACTTCGTGACGCAGGAAATATCTATGGCCGTCTTACCAACTCCACGCAAGGTGTGTTTGAAGACCGCGTAGCGGCCCTCGAAGGAGGTGTGGCAGGTCTTGCCGTGGCATCTGGAGCAGCCGCCATCACCTATGCCCTGCAGAATATCGTTCAGGCAGGTGACCATATCGTAGCAGCCGACAACCTCTATGGCGGTTCATACAATCTGATTACCCACACGCTGTCTACTCAGGGCATCACCAACACCATTATCAATGTGAATGACCTCGAAGCCCTCGAAGCAGCCATCCAACCCAACACGAAGGTGGTCTATGCCGAGACATTCGGCAATCCCAACTCCGACGTTCTCGACCTCGAAGGAGTGGCAACAGTGGCACATAAGCACGGCATCCCCTTCATCGTGGACAACACATTTGGTACGCCCTACCTGATCAGACCCCTGGAGCATGGAGCAGACATCGTGGTTCACTCCGCCACAAAGTTTCTCGGTGGTCATGGAAGTTCACTGGGTGGTGTCATCGTCGACGGTGGAAAGTTCGACTGGAAGGCCAATCCAGACAAGTTCCCCACTCTCGCCAAGCCCGACCCCAGTTATCACGGCATCGTGTTTGCAGATGCAGTGGGCGCAGCCGCCTATGTGACCCGCATCCGTGCCGTCATCCTGCGTGACACCGGAGCAGCCATATCACCTTTCAACGCCTTCATCCTGCTGCAAGGCGTGGAGACACTAAGCCTGCGCGTGGAGCGCCATGTTGAGAACGCTCTGAAAGTGGTAGATTTCCTGAAAGACCATCCAAAGGTAGCCAAGGTCAACCATCCTGCATTGGAGAACCATCGCGACCACAAACTCTATCAAAAGTATTTCCCCAACGGCGGAGGTTCCATCTTCACCTTCGAGATCAAGGGTGGTCAGGAAGAGGCATGGAAGTTTATTGATGCCCTGCAGATTTTCTCTCTTCTGGCCAATGTGGCAGACGTGAAGAGTCTGGTCATCCATCCCTATACCACCACCCACTCACAGCTCTCGCCTGAGGAACTTGCCGAACAGCACATCGCTCCTTCGACCATCCGTCTGTCGATTGGCACCGAGCATATCGACGACATCATCGAAGATTTGGCCCAAGCTTTTGATAAAATCTAAAAAGGTAGTACCTTTGCATCACAAACATGAATGACTATTAATATTTTTAGGTAAGGATATGAGCAAAATAGCAAAACAGCTGACCGAGCTCGTCGGCAACACCCCACTCTTGGAGCTCAACAAATATTCTCTGGCAAAGGGTCTTGAGACACCTGTGATAGCCAAAGTAGAGTTCTTCAATCCCGGCGGTAGCGTGAAGGACCGCATCGCATTGGCGATGATTGAGGACGCAGAGGCAAAAGGCATCCTGAAACCCGGTGCCACCATTATCGAACCCACAAGTGGAAACACGGGCGTGGGACTGGCCCTGGTATCAGCCGTCAAGGGCTACCATCTTATCCTTACCATGCCCGAGACCATGAGCGTGGAGCGCCGCAACCTCGTAAAGGCCTATGGTGCCGAGGTACGGCTCACCTCAGGAAAAGACGGCATGCCAGGTGCCATCCGCGCCGCAGAGGAACTGCGTGCTTCCATTCCCGGAGCAGTGATTTTGCAGCAGTTTGAGAACCCAGCCAACCCCGCCAAGCATTATGCCACCACGGGTCCTGAGATTTGGCGCGACACTGATGGCAAGGTGGACATCTTCGTCGGCGGTGTGGGAACAGGCGGTACCATCAGCGGCGCAGGCAAGTTTCTGAAGGAGCAGAATCCCAACGTGAAAGTTGTCGCCGTAGAACCCAAATCCTCACCTGTGCTGAACGGCGGCAATAGCGGTCCTCACAAGATTCAAGGCATTGGAGCTGGTTTTGTCCCCAAGACCTACGATGCTGCCGTCATTGACGAGGTGTTTGACGTAGAGAACGACGATGCCATCCGCACTGGTCGTGAGATAGCCCAGCAGGAGGGTCTGCTGGTGGGTATCAGTGCAGGTGCTGCCCTTTATGCTGCCACCCAGATAGCACTCCGTCCCGAGAACAAGGGAAAGAAGATTGTGGTACTGCTGCCCGACACCGGTGAGCGATACCTGAGCACTATTCTCTACGCATTTGAGGATTATCCACTTTAACGCCGATAGTCTTTATGCGATAACATCTTTAGCAAAATTGCATTGAATTATCATAAGAAGGGTGCCAGATGCTGGCATCCTTTTTCCATCATTATCCACTTTCATGGTGGCGATGTCTTTGAGAATTGTTTTTTTTGTTTATCTTTGCACCATCGCAGCAAATCTAACAAAAACAAACATGAGAAAACTAATTATGGCAGGTGTAATGGCCACAGGACTATTCTTGGGTGCCAATGCACAAGGCTATCGCTCAATAGTGGATGTGGAGAGCGTCAGTGTGGAGACGCCTGTGGGCAATGCCCCAAGGTTACCCTATCAGTTGTGGGTGAAATATTCCGACGGCAAAGGCGAGTTCCGACAAGTGAAATGGCTCAACTCCTCGGAAGCAACCGAGAACGCAGAGGCCAACCCCACCATCAATCCCGTGGGTACGACATACAAGGTGCGTGGGTTCATCATCGGTGACAACAGTACGTCCAACGGATTTGGTGTCTCGGCAGAGGTGAAGGTTGTGGGACGTACATACGCAGTACCCTCGAACATCCCCGTGGCAGAGCCGCTGCCTCTCGGTTTGGTCAGCATCGAAGGCGACAACCGCCTGACATGGAACCGCGACCTTGACATCGACCAACTCATCAGCCTACCAGTCAAACAGCAACTCTACAACTACCGCGACACCTATGGACTCTCCACCGAGGGCTACCCCGAGGCAGATGGTTGGGACTCACCGACCACCAAACTGAAGGGACATGGATCGGGCCACTACATGTCGGCCATGGCCTTAGCATTCGCCAGTTGCCAGAACCCAGCCAAGAAGGAAATCCTCCGCAGCAACATCAGAACCATGGTCGATGAACTGCGCCATTGCCAGGAACTCACCTTTGTTTGGGACGAGCAATTGGGCCGCTACTGGGAAGCCCGCGATTTCGCCCCCGAAGAAGAGCTGAAACAGATGCAGGGCACGTGGGCCGATTTCGACCGATACAAGAAAGAGTGCAGGAAATATGGCTACGGTTATCTGAATGCCATCCCCGCCCAGCACTGTGTGCTGATTGAAATGTACCGCGCCTACAACAATGAGAGTTGGGTGTGGGCCCCCTACTACTCCGTACACAAGCAGTTGGCCGGACTCATCGACATCGCCACCTATATCGACGACAAGGCAATAGCCGACAAGGCGTTGCTCATCGCCAAAGACATGGGTCTATGGGTGTGGAACCGTCTGCACTACCGCACATACGTCAAGAGCGACGGCAGACAGGACGAGCACCGTGCCCGTCCCGGCAACCGATATGAGATGTGGAACATGTACATCGCCGGAGAGGTGGGCGGAATGGCAGAGTCGCTGGCACGCCTGTCGGAAATGACCGGCACTGCTGAGGAGAAGTCCCACTTGTTGGAAGCAGCCAACTACTTTGACAGTCCGGCATTCTTCGACCCATTGGCAAAGAACGTGGATGCCATCCGCACCCGCCATGCCAACCAGCACATCCCCATGGTGACAGGTGCGCTTCGCTCCTTCCGAAGCAACAACAACCCATACTACTACAACCTTGCACAGAATTTCTGGACGATGGTCCAGGGACGCTACCGCTATGCTATGGGAGGCGTGGGCAATGGCGAGATGTTCCGTCAGCCCTACTCACAAATCACCAGCATGTGCACCAATGTCACCAGTTGGGGAGGACGCGAGCTGCACCCAGAGCCCACTATCAACGAGACCTGCTGCGCCTACAACCTTGCCAAACTGACCAAAGATCTGAACTGCTTCAATCCTGACGATGCGAGGTATATGGACTACTACGAACGTGTGTTGTACAATCAGATTGTTGGTTCGGTAAATCCCCGCAAGTACCAAACGGTGTATCAATATGCAGTAGGACTCGATGCCTCGAAACCTTGGGGCAACGAGACCCCGCAAGCCACCTGCTGCGGAGGTACCGGCGTAGAGAATCATGTGAAATATCAGGAGGCAGCCTATTTCACCAACGACAACACCATTTGGGTGGCACTCTATCTCCCCACCACTGCCAGATGGACAAAAAAAGGCGTCATCATCCGTCAGGAATGCCAATGGCCAGCCGAGCGCTCCACCATCCGCATCACTAAGGGAAAGGGATATTTCGCCATGAAGTTACGCGTACCTTACTGGGCCACTGAAGGTTTTGATGTCAGGCTCAACGGCAAGAGCATCGCTAAAGAATACCAACCCTCGAGTTATGTGGAGATACCTTCCCGCAAGTGGTCAAAGAAAGATGTGGTAGAGGTGGTGATGCCTTTCACCAAACATATCGACTTCGGCCCCGACAAGATGGAGACAGCACCGGCGTACGAAAAAGGCGGAAAGACAGAGTACACCCCGATGTGGGCAGGAGCCTTTATGTATGGACCACTTGTCATGGCCACCACAGGTGTCAGTAACTGGGATGATGCCACCATCGATGTAGCCCCCGACCTCAGCGACGTCACACTCATGGGTGCCACTGATGGCAGCGGAGCAGACGCACATCTTCACACGCTCCGCCATGGCGGACACTCTTTTATCCCCGACTATGCCGGAGACAAGCACCTAACGCACTATTTCCGTATGAACATCCCCGCCGACCCGAACGCCGTTGCCAACAATGCAGGGAACACAGCAGCCGACAAGTCGCAGCTTCGCGAACTGCTGCTGATAGCCAAGAACCGCATCAACGAGCAACAGGCATGGGAGGCCCTAACTGTGAAAGTACCAGAATACGCTCCCTGGGCTGCACATGGTTTCGCACGCATGACAGAACAGTCTGAGAAAGTCCGCCCTTTGATGGAAGCCCCTGAGGGAAAGTACAGTCAGGAGGAGATAGACAAGGCAGCCGGAGCGCTGAATGCCGCCATCAACACCATGCGGCCAGGCAACCTCCCTGAGTTGGAAGACATGGATGAACTGATGCATTTGCTTGAGAAGGCCAAGTTGTTGCCTGCCGACAATGAAAAGGCCAACCGTGCCATCTCCTATGCAGGAATGGTGATTCGATATGTCAGTGACGGCAGCGGTACAATGGACATGATACAGCGTGCCACCAACCAATTGAAGGAAGTGCTGAAGTAAAGGATTGCCGAACCTGTCGGACAAACAAAAATCCCCACTCTTGCGGAGTGGGGATTTTTGTCGTATGTGTATCTTTTACTTGATGATACCCTGTTCGACGAAGATTTTCTTGAGCACCTGGACACCACGCTCCACCTGTTCCTGTGTATGCGTTGCCATAAGTGCGAAGCGCACCAGTGTGTCCTGTGGAGCACAAGCAGGCGGTATGACCGGATTGATGAACACACCGTTGTCGAAAGCCAGTTTGGTAACCAAGAAAGTCTTGTCCACATCCCTTACATACAATGGGATGATGGGGCTTTCTGTATCTCCAATCTCAAAGCCCTCTTCACGGAATCTGCGAAGGGCATACTTGGTGGTCTCCCAAAGTTTCTCCTGACGCTCCGGTTCTGTGCGTATGATATGCAATGCCTCCATAGCGGCGGCAGTAGCAGCAGGTGTGTTAGAAGCACTGAAGATATAGGTACGGCAAGTGTGGCGGAGATAGTTGATGGTATCAGCGTCGGCAGCGATGAACCCTCCGATACTGGCAAGACTCTTGGAGAATGTACCCATAATGAGGTCGACCTCATCAGTCACGCCAAAATAGTCACAAACTCCTTTACCTTCCTTCCCAAAGACGCCGATGCCATGAGCCTCGTCGACCATGATGGATGCGTTGTACTTTTTCTTGAGTCTAACGATTTCAGGCAGATTGGCCAAGTCGCCCTCCATGGAAAAGACACCATCCACTACAATGAGTTTGATGGCATCAGGGTCGCACTTCTGCAACTGTTTCTCTAAATCCTCCATATCATTGTGGCGGAATTTGAGTTGCTTGGCAAAAGAGAGCCTTCTACCATCCACGATGCTCGCATGGTCGCGCTCGTCGCAGATGATATAGTCCTCGCGGCCACAGATGACAGCCAAAACACCTGAGTTGACGAAGAATCCTGTTGAGAAGCAAAGTGCATCCTCTTTTCCCACGTATGCCGCGAGTTCTTTTTCCAGTTGCACATGAATATCTACCGTTCCGTTGAGGAAACGGCTTCCTGCACAACCAGAGCCATATTTGTCGAGTGCTTTCTTTGCTGCCTCAATAATTCTCTCGTCACCCGTGAGGCCAGTATATGCGTTTGAGCCAAACATAAGGACCTTATGGCCCTCCATCTCCACCTCAGTGCCTTGTTTACCAGATATTGCACGGAAATAGGGATATACGCCCATCTCCATATACTTCTGCGGCTCACGGTATTTTTTATACCTTTCCTGTAATAGTCCCATGAAGAATTATTAATTTGAGTGTGCAAAGGTAACAAAAAAAGTCATAAATACATATGATTTTTCAAAGAAAAAACAAATTATCTAAAAAAATGGCCATGATTGGCAGTTAAATGGCTAAATATTCTTAATTTTGCAGCCACCTATTCATGAATACATTGATTGTGAAATGAAAGTACTGTTTGTGATGAATCCTATTTCGGGAGCTGTGAAGAAAAGCGGCATTCCGAAATTGATTGACCAATATATTGACAAGGATAGATTCGAATATAATATAAGGTACACCGAGCGAGCTGGTCATGCAGAGACCATTGCCCGCGAGGCTGCAGAAGCAGGTATCGACATTGTTGTCGCCGTTGGAGGCGACGGCACCATCAACGAGGTTGGGCGTGGACTCATCCACACCACTACTGCCCTCTCCGTGATTCCATGCGGTTCAGGAAACGGCCTGGCCCGTCATCTCTCCATCCCTGTCAACATCAAGAAATCCATCTCCATCCTCAACAAATGTCAGATACACGAACTTGACTACTGCACCATCAACGAGCACCCATTCTTCTGCACCTGCGGCATGGGGTTCGATGCGTTCATCAGTCAGAAGTTTGCCACGAGCAAGCGACGTGGACCCTTGAAATACATTGAGGAAGTGCTCCGTGAAGGGCTGAACTACGAACCAGAGGTGTATCAGATTGAGGATGAAGGCAGTCGCCACCGTTATCAGGCCTATCTGGTGACCTGTGCCAACGCTTCGCAATATGGCAACAATGCCTACATCGCCCCCCAAGCCTCTATGAGCGATGGTTTTCTCGACGTCATCATCATGGAACCGTTTGGTTTTATGGATGCAGCACAAGTGAGTTTCGACCTGATGAACAAGACACTTGACAAGAGCAGCAAGGTGAAGACTTTCAAATCAAAGCATGTAATCATTCACCGTCAGCACCCCGGACCAGTACATTTCGATGGCGACCCACTCATCATGGGCACCGACCTTGAGGTGTCCGTCATTGAGCACGGCATCCGTGTCGTATGCAATGAGGAGGCTGAGGATGCCAGCCGACTGGAACCCAACGCCATCCAAAATGCCGTGAGTGAACTGCTCAATGACATCAGCGACGTGCACAGCAGCATCCGACATCAGCGACGCAACATGATGGCATTCAACAAACGCCTATGGAGAAGGCTGAACAAATAAGCCGGTATCTGAATCACATGGCTTAACTGCTCTAACTACTTAACTACTTTCAAATTGAGAAAGTGAGTTATAGATAGAAATCTCGGGTAAGTGACTGATACCATGGGGAACGCACGCCAGGAGATGATTCCAGCAAACCCTCCTCCTGCTCTATCTCTGTAGGTGGTGATAATCGGAAGGCCAGCATATATCTTTTGGGCTGCTTGGAAGGTGTCGTGCGCACAGCGCATACCCTTGAAAGGAAGAATCCGCACAATGAAGCCTCGGTCTCCAACCTCTGGCGGTAATCAAAAGGTATGATAACCGAGAACTCCCCCTCTTTTGCCATCACTTTGCGCACCGATGCGAACAATTGTCCAAACGGAAGGGCATCCGTATGGCGTGCCATGTTCCTTGCCTTCTCGGGAGCCTTCAGCGCATTCTCAAAAAATGGCGGGTTGCTGACAACCGACTGGAATGTCCCCTCCATTGCCGGTTGTTCGGCAAACTGCTGTACGGACATGTGCCATACCTTGATGTGAGAGGCGAAGGGCGATTCCGCCACATTAGCCTCAGCCTGAACACAAGCGTCGGCATCAATATCTACGGCATCCACCATGGCATCGGAAAAGCGCTGCGACATCATCATCGCCACCACTCCAGTACCCGTCCCCACATCTAAAATGCGGTTTCCGCCATGTGCCCATGCACCGATGAGCACACTGTCCGTTCCCACCTTCATCACACATCGGTCCTGATGAACAACAAATCTCCTGAATCTGAAAAACGTATTTGGCATGATGTTTGCAAAATTAATTAAAAAAACATCTATTTTTAATAGAAGTATGGAGGAAAATATTGTTAAAATCCTTTAAAAAACCGCAGTTTTTAGATTGAGCGCAAGGGAAAGTGGCGTAAAATGTTTACCTTTGCAGCGTTTTTCAGAAACACCTTAGATTTTCATCTCTTGAAAGTCAAAAATTCAAATCACATCTTATTATTTTTATGTATAGCAAAGACGATTTATTATCGAAGGATATCCCTGAATTGTTGGATATCGCAGCATCTATAGGTGCAGACACGAAATCCGATAACCGGGACTTACTCATATATGCCATCCTCGACCGCCAAGCCGACGTGGAAGGCAGCAACCACCCCGCCACCACCAAGCGCAAGAGAGTGCGCATAGCCAAAAAGGATACCGACCACGTGTATAGTGTGAGCGGCAAGGAAGGCGAGAATTTCGACCTGAAGAAAGGCAAGGGCACCGAACCGCTGCCATTGTTTCCCGATGAGGAACTCCCTCCTGTTACAGCAGAAGAAACAGCTCCTGTGGTAGAGGAAGCACCCGTGAAGGTACCTGCCAAGCGTGGACGCAAATCCAAGGCCGAGAAAGAGGCCCTTGCTGCTGCGGAAGCCGCTGCAGCTGCGGAAGCCGCCAACGCAGCAGAAGAAGAAAAAGCCTCTGAGACAGAAGCTGTTGTAGAGGAACCTGTAAAGAAGAAGAGAGGCAGAAAGCCAAAAACAGAGGAAGCAGCCCCCATTATTGAGTCAGACCTTCCCCCAGAGCAATTGTTCTCTGATGTTCCGGCAGAAGATGACAACAATGACGTGCCTGAGGCATCCTTCAACGCAGAAGAACCCACAGAGAGTGAAGAGGCAGACCTCTTGGCACAATTGCAGGCCAAAGTAAAGGCCCACAATGAAGCCCAAGGAGAGAAATCCCAAGCCATGGTTGACGGCCTTTGGGAAGAAGACCCAGGCGATGGCACCGACTTCATCACGATAGTCGACATTCCCATCGAAGACCAGGGAGCCCTCCCGACTTACGACATGTTCGACAACCCCACCACTCCCGTCAGTCAGCCTGCGCCTGCCCAGCACACTTATCAGGCACCCAAGGAGCAGGTGAACAACAACTACAATTTCGACAACATCATCATGGGCAATGGTGTGCTTGAGATCATGCCCGATGGTTACGGTTTTCTCCGTTCCAGCGACTACAATTATCTCTCATCACCTGATGACGTGTATGTGTCCAGTCAGCAAATCAAACAGTTTGGTTTGAAGACCGGTGATGTGGTAGAATGCCATGTGCGCCCACCGCGTGATGGTGAGAAATATTTCCCCCTTACTGGTATCGACAAAATCAACGGCCGTGTGCCCTCCGAGATTCGCGACCGCATCCCGTTTGAGCACCTCACGCCATTGTTCCCCGACGAGAAGTACAACCTCACTGGCGACCCGATGACGACCAACCTATCCACTCGTGTTGTTGACTTGTTCTCCCCCATCGGAAAAGGTCAGCGTGCCCTTATCGTGGCACAGCCCAAGACCGGTAAGACCATTTTGATGAAGGACATCGCCAATGCCATCGCCGCCAACCACCCCGAGGCCTATCTGATGATGCTGCTCATCGACGAGCGCCCTGAGGAGGTAACCGACATGGCCCGCACCGTCAACGCAGAGGTTATTGCCTCCACCTTTGACGAGCCTGCAGAGCGCCACGTCAAAATCGCCGGTATCGTTCTCGAGAAAGCCAAACGAATGGTGGAGTGCGGACACGATGTCGTCATCTTCCTCGACAGCATCACCCGTCTGGCTCGTGCCTACAACACGGTGTCGCCTGCCAGCGGCAAGGTGCTCACCGGTGGTGTCGATGCCAATGCGCTCCAGAAGCCCAAGCGTTTCTTCGGTGCCGCCCGCAACATTGAGGGAGGCGGTTCACTCACCATCATCGCCACTGCCCTCATCGACACTGGCTCAAAGATGGACGAGGTGATTTTCGAGGAATTCAAGGGTACCGGCAACATGGAGTTGCAGCTCGACCGCACGCTCTCCAACAAGCGTATCTTCCCGTCAGTCAACCTTGTGGCATCGAGCACACGCCGCGACGACCTGTTGCAGGACAAGACTACACTCGACCGTATGTGGATACTGCGCAAGCACATCTCCGACATGAACTCCGTGGAGGCGATGAACACCATCCACGACAGGATACTCCACACCCGCAACAACGAGGAATGCCTCCTTACCATGAACTCCTGACCGCCATCCGTCGGCAGTCGTTTGTGACCCAAGCATCCATGCCCACCATCCGACCACTCCTCGCTTTTCTTGCCGCAATACTGCTCCTTGCAGGCTGCGGCACCACCACACGTGACCGCAACGAAAAGCACAGGAGGGAACAGGCAACGCTTGCCCGAAAAGACTCTCTCGCCCTGAAAGTGGCCGTCACTCCCACACTTGACTGCCTGCCGCTCTTTGTGGCAGCACACACGGGTATTTTCGATACGCTCCAGGTGGATGTCAGCCTGAAGGAGAAGATGGCACATATCGATTGCGACGAAGCCTTTGTCAAAGGTGAGGTAGAGTGCATGGCGAGCGACCTGATGCGGACAGAACGCCTTAGGCACCGCGGCATCTCACTTGACTATCTCACCGCCACAGAGGCTTATTGGCAGATGTTGGGCAACCAAAAGGCACGCATCTCCGCCATCAAGCATCTCGGCGACAAGATGGTGGGCATGACCCGCTACTCCGCCACCGACTATCTCGCCACTCTCTGCATCGACAGCGTAAAACCCACGCTGCCTGTGTTCCGTATTCAATTGAACGATGTGTCGGTGCGCCTGATGATGCTGTTGAACAATGAGATTGAGGCGGTGATGCTCCCCGAGCCACAGGCCACCACAGCCCGCACAGCCAAGCACACCGTGATGTTCGACTCCCGCAACAAGGACATCCGCCTGGGCGTCATTGCCACACGCGGTGCATTGCGCAACGACCCCTACCGACGCGAGCAGACCGACAAGCTGGTGAAAGGCTACAACCTCGCATGCGACTCTATCAACACCCACGGGTTGCAGCACTACCGCAATATCATCGAGACCTGCTGTCATACTGATGCAGCCACTGTGCGGCAATTGCCCCACTTGACGTATCACCACGTTACCCCACCCCGCCAGAAAGACATCGACATGACAAAGAATGTAAAATGGCGCACATACTAAAACACCCATGGACAAGACTGCTCTCTACAATACCAAGAAAAGCCTCATTGCCAAGAATCTGGGGAAGGCCCTGCACCACATCCAAACGTTATTGGAAGACCGCAACTATGTAAGTTTGCATGAGCGCATCCGCAAAATGAGTGATGACTACCGCCTCATGCTCGACTATATGCGTCAAGGCTATCCCGACCCCTCACGAAGCGAGGTCTACCTCTCTCTGTTGCGCCGTCTCGACCGTCTGACCAACGAAGCGACACTGGTGATGCGCGCGCTGCGTGACGGCCGCACCGGCAATTATGTGAGCAAGGCATCACGTGAGACGCAGCCTTTCGCCGTTATTGTCCAGCAACTGGAGGACTTTGTCAGTGAGGTAGCCCTCCTGGGACTTTCGGAAGACAACACGGAGGAACGCAGCAAGCAAATCTACAAGGACCACCATGAACTGATGTCATCCCTTTTCGAACGCATCAGTTTTTCCCGTCAGTGGCACAGCGATGACAGAGAGTTTTTTGAGCATCTCGTCCTCTCACCCACCATCGACACCAATGACGCCGCCCTGCTCGTGAGCGCCATTACACTCTCCTCCATCACCTATTTCGACGTTCACAAATACATCGCCCTTGCGCATATCTACCAAGGAGCCACAGAAGAGCCCGTCCGTCAGCGTGCCTTGGTGGGATGGGCACTCACCACCACACGCACCCACGCCCTCTACCCTGAGGTAGCTCCCCTTGTCGGTGAAATGGTGTCGGACAAGGAGACATCACGTCTGTTGCTGGAACTGCAGACACAACTGTTCTTCTGCATCAATGCAGAGCGCGACCAAGCGGAAATCAGCCGCAACATCATGCCCAACCTAATGAAAAACAAGGGTTTCGACATCACCCGACACGGCATCGTAGAAAAGGAGGACGACCCCATGCAAGACATCCTCGACCCTGAGGCATCCGACCGTGCGATGGAAGAACTGGAGCGCAGTTTTGAACGTATGTCGGAGATGCAGCGCAACGGCAGCGACATCTATTTTGGTGGTTTCTCACAGATGAAGCGCTATCCCTTCTTCTATACCCTCTCCAACTGGTTTTGCCCGTTCTACTCCGCTCATCCGGGTCTTGCCGCCACTCAGTCGAAATTGGAAGGCAATCCCTTCCTCGACATTCTGATGGCCAATGGTCCTTTCTGCGACAGCGACAAATACTCCTTTGCCCTTGCCCTCGCCACCGTCATCGACAAGATACCCGAAAACATGCGCTCCGCCCTCAACGACGGTGCATCACTGGGACCCACAATGCCAGCCGAGCAACTGCGCTCGCCAAGCAACATACGTCTGATGTATCTTCAGGACCTCTACCGCTTTTTCCGTCTGAGCGACTTCCGCAGTTGTTTCTACAATCCTTTTGGCGGCGATGACAGTCTCAACGCGCTGTTCATATGCAATGACATTCTCAGAGGCCATATTGCCGAAGACGACGTGTTGAGGTTGGGCAATTTCCTGCTCCGCAGGGGACATTTCTCCGCTCTGAAGAAATTGCTATCCAACAGCATCCTCAGCGAGTCAGCCAGGTTACATATTCTAACCGGCTACAGTCTGCTGCACGACGGCGACACCGCAGAGGCGCAAAGACATTTTGGAAAAGCCATAGAATCGGAACCTACCAACAAGCGTGCTCTTTCCGGTTATGGCCGATCCGCCATGCTTTCCGGCGACTTTGCCTCAGCAGAGCAAGCCTATAGCCAACTGTCGTTGCTCAGTCCCGACAACCGCAATTATGCGCTTCACCACGCCCTCTCGCTCATCAAAAACGGGAAGGCGTCGGAAGCCACTCCACTGCTTTACAAACTCAGTTACGAGCATGAGGACGATACCGACATCACCAGGGCGCTTGCATGGAGTCTTTTCGCCAGCGGCAAACCAGCGCAGGCATTGAAGGAATACAACCGGTTGCTCAACTCCGAGCAAGCGAAAAGCGAAGACCATCTGAATGCCGGCTACTGCCATTGGGTGAGTGGCGATATCTCCTCAGCCGTCGACAGTTTCCGCCGATATAAAAAAATGACAGGCAACGAAGGGCAGATAGAGGAAGAATTGTCAAAAGACAAGGACACCCTGACCGCCAACGGCATCACCGAGTACGAACTCCATATGATGCAAGATTTATTGAAGATTGAAA
>JAGCXX010000193.1 GCA_017961115.1 Prevotella sp.
TACCGACCTCTACCGCAAGTACATCGAATTTGCCAAAGTGAAGTTCCAGGCTGAACGCCATCCCGCCAGATGGTACCAAATGGAGATGTTTGGTCAGCAAAAATATCCTGAGATTTCCATCAGTCCCATCTGCATCAATAATGAGGTGAAGACGGCAGATGCCGCCATCGTCACCATAGGCCGTCAGGCTGGCGAGGGCGTAGACCGTGAGATAGAGGGCGAGTTCAACCTCACCGCCGATGAGCGGCAGATGATTGTCGATGTCTGCAACGCCTTCCACGCCGAGGGCAAACCCGTGGTGGTGGTCATCAACTCCGGGTCGGTCATCGAGACCTCCTCATGGAGTGGATACCCCGATGCCATCATCTGCGCCTGGCAACCTGGTGAGGAGGGTGGCAACTCCGTTGCCGACATCCTCACGGGCAAGGTATGTCCCTCGGGACGTCTCACCATGACATGGCCCATCGCCATCGCCGACCATCCATCGACAAAAAACTTCCCCGGCACCATGGACTTCTACTCCTTCCAGGTCAGCAGAAACTATGGACCGATACCCAACTACGACTTCACCAAGCATGAGGAGGGTATCTATGTGGGGTACCGTCATTTCGACACCCGCGGCTGCGAGGTGGCCTACCCCTTCGGCTTCGGACTCAGCTACACCACCTTTGAGTTCAGCAAACCCACCGTCACCCAGAAGGGTGACCGCATCGAGGTAAGTGTCGTGGTGCGCAACACGGGTAAGGTGGCAGGAAAAGAGGTGGCTCAGGTGTATGTCGCTGCCCCCAATGGCAAACTCGACAAGCCCGCCAAGGAATGGAAGGCTTTTGGCAAGACCCGTGAACTGAAACCGGGAGAGAGCGAGACGTTGAGGATGACACTCAGTCACCGCGACCTCGCCTCATACGACGAAGAACAGAACGCTTGGGTGGTGGATGCCGGCAGTTATGACTTCCAAATCGGAGGCAATGTGAGCGACATCCGGGTAAGCACCCGCCTTCAAGTCAAGGCCCTCACCGAACCGACAAACAAGATTTTTTGATTGATTCAACTTTGTCTAGTTGAACGATTATCCTATTACCTCATGAACAATTATATGGGAATTATATGTTTTCTTTTCAATCACTCTATTCCCATATAATTGTTCATGAATTGTATTTATTCACAAATGCCTATACTTAATCCATAGGTATGTAGTCCTCATCGGTATTGGCGATGAAATTGGAGTTGATGATGGCCTGCAACAACTGGGGCTTTTCGCCATGGTCGTTGTAGAAATCGAGGAACACCATACCGAAGTTGGTGTATTCCTTGTCCTCGATAATTTCACGCAGCGACGGGTTCATGGGCTTGCGCACATTCCTCGCTCCCCAAGATGAATAGTAGGGTTTGTGGTGGCGCGGATCCCATGCGATGCTGTTAAACGTGATGTACCACTTGTTGGGGTCCTCATTCTCATAGGCATTGCGCAGGTGATTCTCCACTAACTTGATTTTCCGATAGGTCTTGTGTTCCTTATAGACATCCTCCACCTCGAAACAGTCATAGCTGAATATCGCATTGTCCTCAAACTTCAGCAGTTTGCCCAACGGACACGCCTCTTGGCGCTTGATGACGAGCACCTTGCCACGCACATCCTTGATGGGAGTTGAGGGACCGAAGTCCTCGACAAACAGGTCGGCATACTGCGAGGAGAGTTTATTGAAGTTGGCAAGCATCTGAGCATCCCACTTGCCACCCTCGTCGCTGCCTATCATGGCGACGATGAACTCTGAGGGGTGTTCTTTGAGGAAAGTCCTGATGTCAACCATGGATTCGTCAAACCCGTCGCGGCAAGTCAGCGTGTGACCATATTTCATGCTCCTCTTCAAACGGATGTCGAAAGCACGGACACCATCATGGAGTTGTTCGGTCACCGTGAAGTTCTGCGTGTGCCCCATGCTGGTGACTTGGTTCTCAGGCAATGATGCAGTGCCGGCATCATGGGTGCCAGGAAGCGATATCTTACCGATGGGACGGTTGTCGGAGATGTATTGCATCCAGTTGCGCGACGAGGCTTTCAACCGGTTGACATAGACATTCAACTTCTTACCCATCTTCTTTGACTCAATATAGACGCGGCAGCGACGGCCATTGACAGCCGTATGGCCCGTGATGCTGTAGGCAGAACGCGAGAAGAAATCCCTGGCGCCAACCAAATAAAAATTCTGGGTCTCCTTGCCGTGGCAGATATAGAAGTCATCAATCACCAGCTTCTGTGGCTGCATCGTCCCGAAAGTATGGTCACGCACATAGAGTGTGAGCCGTCCCTTCAGTGCATAATGCATCATCTCCGGATACCAGTTGAGCGGATTCTGCCGCACGTCGAGCTGTGATTTCCACCAGTTGGCGGCGCGGATGCTGTTTTTGTGTCCTGCCTCAATCTTCAGGTTGCCATCCCTATCGATTTCAAACACTGAGCCTGCCCGCAGACGACCGTCTGCGTCCTGACCTACTGTGACATAGCCATCGGTAAGCTCAAAGGTGCCATATTTGCCGTTGGGACCCATCACCAAATCGCAGCCATAGATGTCGAAGTCATAAACATCTTGTTTATATTTGGTATGTTCGCCTTGAAGAAGCGAGGGCTTTTTGATGTTGCCCTCAGGCAACGTATCCTTCATCTCCTCTATTTGGTGCTTGGTGAGCGCAGCAGTGATGTAAGCCTCACGGTTCTCGCCATTGTAGCGGTACTCCTTCTTGCGCCCGAAACAGTAGCCGGCATAAATGACTGCATTGCCATAGTTGTTGTTGAACTTCATGTAATTGCGCTTGTAGAACAAGTTGCTCATACTGGCATTGATGCCGAAACGCCATCGGTTGTAATTATAGGTCAGGCTGGCACGGCCATAAATATTGAAACCAAAGTTTCTCGATTTCTCCTCGTATTGCACTTCGTCCAAAGAAAGCTTATGAGGGGAATTTTCTTCAAGGTCGTCTAATAAATTGTTAAAAAGGTCAACAAATTCGGGACCAAAATCCCATAGGTAACTGCCCTTGTTGTCGAATTTTGCCCATTTTACAGCAGGAGAGGTAATCAGCGACAGTCCGAGGAGGAGACGTCGGGAAAAAACCAGATTGTAGGCATAACCCAGTTGCAGGTGCAGGTCGTCGATGATGGCATGAGTGGGGATACCATTGACATACATGCCTACATTTTCCATGTCAAAGAACGTTAGCATAAGATAATCTTCCGCAGACTCGATGCTCGCTCCCATTTTTTCTGCGGCATAGTCAGAGAAAGAGTCCCCAATGGTGGTGGTCAATTTTTGGTGAGTATAGCCAAGGCCGATGATGGGTGAGCCAACCGACCTGAGCTGTATGGCACCATTGGAGAATGCGGCGGGATTGGAGTACTTTCGGTGATTGGTGAAGTAGTTGATATTGATGCCGTCGATACCATATGAGATATGTTCACCGATTCCATGGTTGTTAGCCATATCCACATCATATACGGATGTGCCGCGTGTATCCATCTTCCGCAACATGAAGTCACCACCTGTACGGCGCCGTATGAGGTCGATGTTGAACAGGTTGGAGTTGATGGAGAGGGTGAACTCATTCTTTTTCTTGTTGCCCTTGAAGATATTGTCGGCATTGAGGTCAATGGTGAAGCCATAGAACAACCAATTCCATCCTAAATACGGTCCCACACGGTGGGAAAGCTTCGAGCGCATGTCTATCTTTATCAGATCATTGTCCATCGACATGAACTCTGCCGAGGTGTTGTTTTGCAATTGGAAAGCCCAGTTATAGAATGAGGGTGTGGAGTAGCGAGGGTCGTAGGCCGACCAGTTGCGCCCAATCCATTTGAAGGGCTGAAGGAGTGTCTTTCCAAAACTCTTCTTCTGCTTTTTATGGCTTTCTGTTTTGACGGTGGCCGTGTCGGACGGGAACAACATGGTTTCTCCTGCTCGACAAGCCACAGTTGCAAGCAAGAATATGGTGAGGCATACAATCTCTTTTGTTCTTTTCATGTTCTATGTTGGTTGTATTTCATGCTCAAAGGTACGAATAATAGAATGGACTGCAAAAAAAAAGGCGATTTATTTTGCTTTTCACCCGTTTAATCGTACCTTTGGTTTTCAATCAACAACTATGAATTATGAATTATGGCCTATGAACCATCAACAGTCAAAAGTGTATTATATACAAATAGATACCCCCAACAAAGCCAAATGCGACATCGACGAAATCTGCCGTAAGGAAGGATACAACAACCTCACGGTGCATAATTTCGGCAGCGGAGGAGTGGGGCATTTCATGACCAAACTCACCAGCGTCACCAGCATCCTATGGAAACTCCACCGTGGTGATGTCCTCTTCCTGCAATACCCGATGAAGAAATTCTATAAGTTGGCTTGCTCGCTGGCTAAGATGCGGGGAGCACGTGTGGTGACCGTCATCCACGACTTGGGTGCGTTCAGAAGGCATAAACTTACAGCGGAACAGGAGAACCGCAGGTTGTCGAAAACTGATTTCCTCATCGTACACAACCCCACGATGCGGCAGTACCTCATTGACCATGGTTTCAAGGGTGGAATGCACTGCCTCCAGATTTTCGATTTCCTGTCCGACAGCAAACCGGCTGTTTATGAGGTGCCCCACCATCCGTGGCACGTGGTCTACGCCGGCGGACTGGGAAAGCGCAACGCCTTCCTCTATCAGATGCCAACTATGGACAATTGGGTGATGGACCTTTATGGCAAAGGATTCGAGCCTGAGCGCAACACACGCGACAGTGTGAGGTATCACGGCTTCATCCAAGCAGATGACTTCATCGCACAAGTAGAGGCCGACTTCGGACTGGTGTGGGATGGCGACAGTCCCGACACCTGCGTAGGCGCCTGGGGGGAATATCTGCGCATCAATGACCCGCATAAGACATCCTTCTACCTGAAGGCAGGCATCCCAGTCATCGTGTGGAGTCAGGCGGCGATGGCACCCTTCATCCAAGAGGAAGGTGTGGGGATTGCCGTCAATAGCATCGGCGAAATCAACGAGGCGCTCGCATGCCTAACGGCAGATGACTACAAACGCATGAAAGAGCGTGCTTCGCTCATGGGACAGCGTCTTGCAGAGGGCCATTACATCAAAAGTGGACTGAGGGCGGCATTTGACCATCTATCAGATGGGAAGTAGGATTTTTAGCTGACTCGGCTACTCTCTCTTGTTTTGTAAATTTTTGTTTCAGATTATGAATAATTTCAAACCGAGACGGCTATTTTTGCTTTTCGTGGACCTATATGCTTGGTGGGTTCGCAATTATTTAATAAATTTGCGCGCGAAAGTGTAAAAGTAGTCGTAGAAGTTAAGAGAAGATGAAGGTCTCCCGAAAAAATCAACTGCGCAGCATCATGGTGCTCGTCATTGCCGCGCTGCTGCTGGAACTGACCACCGCGGTGCAGTTTTTCTCCATGCGGCGCGATGTCTCAAAGCAGTTGATGGAAATGGCCCAGCGCGACCTCAGTACGACCAGCCAAACCGCACAGTTGAAACAGGAGGTGGAGGGAGTGATGGCTCAAATACTGCCCGATATAGAGCGGTTCACCGTACGCCAGGACAACGACTCACTGCGGATGCTTATCCGTGAGACACTCAACAAGGAACAGCAGATGGTGGGGATAGACTACTGCCACATCGTAGGCGCAGACGGCCGCCACAAAGGAATATATATTTACAAGGACGAGAATAATGGCGGACTCATCGAACAGATTATCGACTTCGACTACACCCAGCGTTCATGGTATTCAAAAGCCATCAACAGCGACGGTTTCTGGAGCGAACCCTACAAGAGCAACTACAAAGTCATGCTCATGTGCACCTTCTCACGGGCGGTGCGCAACGCCAAAGGGGAGACGGTGGCCATATTGGGAGCCGATGTGCCGATGAGCGAATTGTCGGCGGTTGTCTCACAACTACACAAAAGCCAGCACCGCTCACTGCTGCCCATCCTCCTACTCCATATCTTCGGACTGAGCATCCTGGCGTTCATCGTGCACCGCTATGTGCGAGGCCTACGTCGACTACACGATGTGAATACTGAGAAAGAACGTCTCGCAGGCGAACTGAACATCGCACAACGTATACAGGAGGCAATGAAACCCAAACCTTTCTCACCCTACCAAGAGCGAGACACCATCGACATCAGTGTCCTGCTGAACCCGGCACGTGAGGTGGGAGGGGACTTCTGCGACTACACCATCCGCGACGAGAAACTGTTTTTCTGCATCGGCGACGTATCGGGAAAGGGAGTGGCTGCAGCACTTGTCATGGCCATGGCCCGCTCGTCGTTCAGAATTCTGACGGCAAGGGAATCGTTGCCAGAACGTATCATCACGTCAATGAACGACACGATGGCACAAGACAACGACTACAACATGTTTATCACCATGTTCGTCGGCGTGCTCGACCTACCCACAGGACGACTGCACTACTCAAATGCAGGGCACAAGGCACCATATGTGGACAATCAGCCACTACCCGTTGTCCCCAACCTCCCCGTCGGCGCATTCAACTATTACAGATATACGGCACAGGAGGCACAGATACCATCGGGTGCCACCATTTTCCTCTATACCGACGGACTGACAGAGGCAGAGGATGCCATGCACAATCAGTTTGGCACCGCAAGGATGGAAGAACGCCTGAAGGCGGACACCCCCCAGCAACTCATTGAGCAGATGACAGCGGGTGTCAATGAATTCGTGGGCAAAACCGAACAAAGTGACGACCTGACAATGCTCGCCATACATTACAATCAAAAATCATCCGACGAGCTCCTATACCGCTCGCTAACCCTACCCTGCGACATCTCAAAAATCAACCAACTCGCAGAGATGATTGAGGAGGTGTGCGAGGAACTGAATGTTCCATCCACTACCACTATGCAAATCAACCTCGCACTGGAAGAGGCGGTGGTCAACGTGATGAACTATGCCTATCCCACAGGGCTGGAGGGTGATGTCACCATCGAAGCAAAAGCGAACACAGAGCAGTTGACATTCACCATTACCGACAGCGGACAACCGTTCGACCCGACCGTTCGAGGCGAGGTGGACATTACACTGCCCGCAGAGGAGCGCGCCATTGGCGGATTGGGCATCCATCTCATACGCCGATATATGGACAGCATCAACTATGAGCGCCATGAAGGCAACAATATCCTCACTCTCAGGAAAAAATTGATAAACAACAATTAATCAATAATTATAATTGAAGATAACTGACTGAAGCTTGCTTACAGTATGCCGAAGTTCTCAAATCTCAAATCCCAAAACTCAAGACTCAAGACTCAAAACTCAAATCCCAACAATATGACCACAACATTCACTGAAGAAAACAGCAACTATGTGATGCGCCTGGAGGGACGCCTTGACACAAGTGCCTCCTCACAGGCCGAACGCGAAATGCAGGTGCTCTACAACTGTGCCGGACACGACATCATCCTCGACTGCTCAGGACTGGAGTACATCTCCTCCAGCGGGCTCCGCATCTTCCTGGCAGTGCTCAAAAACGCCAACAAAAATAAGAGCAAGGTCACCATCAAAGGAATGAATGATGACCTCAGGCAAGTATTTGATGAAATCGGATTCACCAACTTATTTCATTTCGAATGACAAAAGAAGAAATACAGCGGCTGCAAGAGGAAAATGCCGCACTGCGTAAAGAGATTGACCAACTGAAGGATGAACTCATCCGCCTTGTCAGCCGCAACCTCGACCTCTCCGAGCGGTTGGAAGAGGACTTGGAGATGAGACGCCGAACAGAAGTAGCACTCGAACTGCTCAACGGCAATATCGAGCGGCAGCGAAATGCTGACCTGAAGGATGACGCCCAACTCATGGCGCTCATCGAACTCCATGTGGAGCAGGACAGACCTCACCTGAAACCAGACTTCGATTCAGCGGCGCTTGCCCAACTGCTTGGCGTGAGCCAGGAACGACTGGCACGCCTTTTCCGCCACCAGACCATTCACCGCACCCCAGATGCGTATATCGACAACCTGCGTGTATTGGCCGCCCTGCGCATGCTGCGTGAGAAGCCACAGTGGAGCATCGCCGCTGTGGCAGAGGAGTCGGGCATCGGCAACGTACGTACCCTACAGAGGCGCGTGCAGGAGGTGGTGGGAATGACACCGGTCGACTACCGCAGAATGCTCACCCGCGATCAGTAATACGACAGTTTTGGAGGACATGAAGCCTATTTGTCGCTGTATGCCCGCCATGTCGCTATGACTGGGGACGAAAAATAAATGAAACATTGCCGCAGGAGAATCTTCACTCTACCTTTGCATTGTCATCAGAAAAAAACATCTAAAACATACGACAATGAAGAAGACAATGAGCAAAATGAAGGTAGTGAGACTCTTCCGCAAGGCAGGAAGATGTTTCGTAAGAAGTTACGTAGAAATCAGCAAGCATTCCAACCATCCCATCTATTGTTCAAGATTCTACAATCCGTATGTGATGTAGGCAAAGCAAAAAAAGTAATAGTTTTTGGTTAGGTTAGGTAAAAATTTCAATGCCGGGAGACAACAGTCTTCCGGCACTTTTTTTATGTTCATCGAGAATTAGTCATTACTCAAGTATCATCTTTCAACTCCTAATAATCTACTTTCAAGCAACAAAAGCGACAGTTTTAATAGGTGCTGAACCTATTTGTCGCAATAGTGGTGATGTGTCGCATCAAGTGAGAGAGAAAAGCACAAAAAAATAACCAGGCAGGTGAAAAACCGACTTATCTTTGCATCAGAAAAAACAATAAACAACAAAAAAGATAAGACAATGAAAAAAACTATTTCAATGGTGTCCAACTTCATCCACAGGATGACCCGACCCGCAGCAGAAAAAAAGAGTGAAAAGTTGATCTTCGCCGAAAGTCTTCCTACAGAAACAAAGTACTTCTTGCAGCGCAACTTCCCAGGAAGGAGCATCGCTTTCGCAGAGATGAAAACCACATCCAAAAGCACGACTTATGTGGCCACCCTCAATGACGGCATACAAATCAGCTTCAATGAGAACGGAGCATGGGAGAAGATAGATTGCAAGATGGGAGTTGTGCCCGCAGCATTAGTACCAAGTTCAGTAGCCGCATTCATGAACGCATTCTATCCCGGTATTCCCCTCGTCAAAATTGAGAAGAGCGACGTCGGCTACGAAGTTACCCTCTCCAACTTCGCCTCGCTGAAATTCAACCACACCGAGAATGTAGCATAATTTAGGTCAGGAGTTTAGGAGACTGGGAGTTTAGGAGTTTAGGAGTATAGAAGTCTGGGAGACTGAGAGACTAGGAGTTTAGACAAATGAACTTATAGAAGTCGAGGCGTCAATACAAGTTCGGGCGGATTTGCAAACAACAAATCCGCCCGAATTATTTTCAATTCTCAACCTTCAATGTTTATCATCTCACCACTTCCGTGAACTCGGGCTTTGCACCAGGTTCCTTACCCACAGTGACATAGATGGTGGAGGTGGACTCACCGCCATTCATTCCGCGGCTCTTGACCATGAACTTGTAGTCAGTGCTGTCGGAGGTGGTACGCTTGCCCACCGTGGAGGGAGTGCCAAGGGGGAACTGGTAACTGGAGCAAGCAGCATCGAAGATAGCCTTCTCCTCATCAGTCACAGGTTGTTGGGCAGAGTAGTCGGGCAACTTCTTCACAGTACCTTTTTTGTATCCGTTTTCTTTCAGAAATCTATCGAGTTCCTTGGCAGCAGCAGCCACCCTTGCCGTGCGGACTCCATAGCCCGGCTGAATCTTGGCTTTGGGCAAAGCTTTTTTGAGAGCTTCGGATGAGGTGTTGAGACCACCGCTGCCGAAGGTGCAAAACGGCACAATAGTCTTGCCAGCGAAGTCATTCTCCTTGACGAGGGTGGCAATAGGCATGGCATAGGTGCCAAACCAAATGGGATAGCCGATGAAAATCACATCGTAGTTGGAAATCTTCGACTTGAGAGGTTGGAGAGCGGGTGTCTCACCGCTCTGCATCTCGCGCTGACCGCGCTGCATGGTTTCCTGGAAATTTCCTGTGTAGGGAGTTACAGCCTCGATGCACTCAATATCGGCATTGAGCTGTTTCTGGAGTTCCATTGCAACAGTTTTTGTCGAACCGGTCTCGGAATAGTAGAGTACCAAACTCTTCTTCTGTGCAAAACCTGATGAAAACGACATCATCAATACTAGTGATAATAAAATGGATTTCATAAGTAAGTGTTGTTGATAATAATAGTTGCTTCACTAAAAATATCTTGCTGATTATCAACAAGATATGTAAAATGTGCGCCTGAAAGGACTCGAACCTTCACGTCGTAAGACACCAGATCCTAAGTCTGGCGCGTCTGCCAATTCCGCCACAAGCGCATTTTTCTAAGGCGGTGCAAATTTACAAAAAACTTTTATTCCCCAAGCATTTTTGAGGATTTTTTGTCATTCCGACCCCCTTTTGAAAATATGTGAAGAGATCAATAATACTTGATTTCCCTCACCTCGATGGTGTAGATATCCTCGGTGATAGGCTCGGGAGCAGCTATATCGTCTCCCACTTCCTCTATGGTGACGGTGTTGACATGCACCTCACGCTTGAGCCAATTGCCCTGGTCATCAAACTCCAGGTAACGATATTGTGTCGTCATCGTGACACTCTCGCCCTGCTCAGAACCGTTGTTGACGATTTTCTCTGGATAGACATTGTTGCCCTGATAAATGAGTTCATCGGTATAAGAACCCTCCCACAGTGCAAGGACCATTTTGCTCACCCTGCCTAAATCATCATAGGTGAACTCCATATTGAAACAGGTATCATCCTCATCGTCTTGCCTGCTATCATACATAATGATACGGCCTTGCTCATCACGCGTCATCTTCTGATAATCCTTCGCACCCTTGATGAAGTTGCCTGCGTCGTCGTAAACATACACATTGCCGTACAAGTCTTGCAGCACCCGGCCCTGTCTGTCGAAAGACATCTCCGACTCACTGCCGTCCATCCTCTCACCTTGGACGAGCCCATTGTCACCCGGCGTGGCGAAATATGGTGTGGTCATGACCTTCTCCACATTACCATAGAGTCCGAAGGTGCGAATATCAACACTGTCCTCATTCTTTTTCTGGCATGAGGCCAAAGCCATCAGTCCCACCGCCAAAAAAATGCTTGTAACGATAAAAAAACGTCTCATATTTCCAATTTTTAGTGCTATTTTGTGCGAAGATACAAATATTCTGCCTTTTTTCAAAACTTTATTCAAAAAATCATTATTTTTGCATTTGATTTGTATATTATGTATATTATAAATATGTGGTATTAATATAGACAATATGAAAAAAATAATTTCCCTGCTCGCCTGTCTGCTATGCTGCATGATGGTGAGCGCTCAAAGTATGAAAATGGTTGTCGACAGCAAAGGTGATGTGGTAGGCCGCCTCGTACGCATCAATACCACGACCTACACCGTCAGTGTACAGGATGACTATGACGTGCCAAAGACAGGCAACCGCGTGGTCACCTACAGTGCCGAAAAAGGCCAGGGCATCGTTTACCGCCATCCCGACCGCAAGGGCAACCTCAATGTGCGTAAGGGCCCTTCCACCAAAACCGCTGTAATAGCGAAAATTCCCGATGACGAAGGCATGTTGCCCGAACCCTATGATTGTCTGGGCAAGGTTAAAGGCTGGTACAAAATCAAAATCGACGGCAAAATAGGCTATGTGCGCGGTGACCTCATGTCATGGGACGGCATGTGCAGTTTTTAACTCTCAAAAACTATATGCGGCTTAAAACCATATCATTATCATTCATGCTGATGGCAGCCACGGCATTGTATGCCGCACCTGTCACCCAAGCCACGGCAGCCAGCAAAGCAAAGGCCTTCTTCGCCAACCGCAAAGCCATAGCAGAGCCACGTATAGCTTTGCAAGGACGCCAAAAGATTCACGGCAAGAGCGCCAAGGCATCCAATGCTTATTATTACGTGTTCAACAACGGCGACAACGATGGCTATGTCATCGTCAGCGGCGATGATGAGACAGCCCCCATCCTTGGCTATGCCGACAGCGGCAGTTTCGATGCATCCAACGTGCCCGACAACATGAGGGCATGGCTCAACGGATATGCGGAACAGATAGAAAGGGCACGTGCCCAACAGGTAAAAGCAGCCAACGATGCTCCAACCACAGCACGCCGGGTGGTCGAACCACTCATCGCCACCAAATGGGCACAACGGAATCCCTTCAACCAAAAGTGCTTCACCCCCAGTGGAAACCAAGCAGTGGCGGGCTGTGTCGCCACCGCTTTAGCACAAATCATGTACTACCACAAATGGCCGAGAAGCAGCACTACCGATATCCCTGCCTATTCATTCCAAAATGGCGACTCTTACGACGAACTCCCCGCCATCACCTTCGACTGGGACAATATGCTGTTGTCCTATCAAGGCGATGAGACATCCGACGACCCTCACGCCATCGCTGTCGCCGACCTGCTTGTTTATTGCGGACATGCCGTGAAGATGAGTTATGGCAGCAGTGCCTCAGGAGCCAACGACGAACTATGCTGCAATGCCCTCGTCAACTATTTCGGCTACGGCAACACACCGATGCGCCTTAGCAGAGGGTCATACAATAGTACGGAATGGGAGGAGATACTTTACAACGAACTCCAACACGGACGGCCTGTCATCTATTCAGGAGACTCCAGCGATGGCGGCCACGCCTTCATCTGCGACGGCTACGACGGAAAGGGATTCTACCATATCAACTGGGGATGGAAAGGACAATCCGACGGCTATTTCCTACTACAGGTACTCAATCCCGCAGAGCAGGGCACCGGAGGCAGCAACACCGACGATGGATACACTTCCATGCAAGCGATGACCGTGGGCATCAGTCCTACCCCGCTGAATGAAGAGCTGCCAATGAGCAATGCACAGGTAGTGGTGAAAGAGTTCGGCCTTGCGGATGGCACAGACGTCACCTTCGACTACTCTGGCGATGTCTTCAGTTCTGTTTCCGCCAACTACTCTTTTGCTGTCACCATCCCAAGCACATACACCTTGGGGTTTGGTCTCTACCAAGATGACCAATTGCTTCAAAAGAGCAGCTTCTCTACTTCAGAAGTCACCACAAGCTATACCGTGTCATTCCTCCCCTTCTACTTTTGGGGTATCGGCAACGGATTAAGTGACGGTAACTACACCATCAAATGCATCAACAAACCAGATGGTGCCAAAGTGTGGCAGAAGAATATTGGTGCCGACATCAAATACATCAAAGTGACCATCGCCGACGGCAAGGCCACCCTTACCAATGTGGTGGAACCTCCACAAATTGAAGTAATCTCCATCGAGCAGCGTTTCGACGCGGGTGGCAGAAAACAGATAAGGGCATATCTACGCAACAACGATGCTTCCAACTTCGAAGGTTACTTCAACCTGCTGCTCAACGATGTCATCAAAAGTTCTGAGTATGTCTATATTGACGGCAATGCTGAGAGTTTCGTTGACTTCATCTTCACGTATTCAGACACGGAACCAGTGAACCTGAAAGTGAAAATAGCCAGCCCATCGGAAATCCTTTACGAGGAAGACTCATTCACATTCACCACAGAGCCTATCTCTGTCATTCAACCAGAGGTGCTCGCCTACGAAGTGAAAAACCTCGACAACACCAACAAGAAGATGTACGGATATGTTGCAATGGGTACCGTCAAACTGAAGAACACCTCAGATTCCAACTACACCGGAGACGTAAAGTTGACAGTCAATTACGGCGTAGAGCACACTGATGACGGAAGAATACTTTTTTATTCGATGGGCAACAGCACCCGTGTCAAACTGTTACCCGGTGAGACAAAGGAGGTGAACGTGCAGATTCCAGGTTTCACGGAAGGACAAGAAATTTGGTTCAACCTATCCTGTGCCGACGAATCATACACCATTGGCAATTGGAACGACCTATACACCGTAACCGAAGGATATACGGAGTGGGACAGCAATGGCATTGCCACGGTAAAAGGGATGGACAGCAACATCACCATCTCGGAAAATGCTACCGCTGTGAACTTCCAGGGCCTTAATCTGTCGGAGGTTACCATCACTCCCAACAGCAACCCCAACACCATCTATTACCTTGACGGCAATACCAGCACACCCGACATTCTGGGCGACAAGATTGTTGTCAAGGGAAGCATGGTGGCAGGTGATGTCACACTGAAAGAGGAATATCCCTACTTTGTGCCTGCCGATTTCGACGTGACAGGGACCATCACCTTCATACACACACCATCAATGGTCCTCAACAGCAAAAAAGGATGGCAGACTATCACCCTACCCTTTGCCGTACAGCAAGCGACTGCCGACGGCAATGATATCGACTGGAACCGTACCGAAACCGAATATGAGAAGGATTTCTGGGTAAAGAGATTCATTGACGTGGAAAGCAACGAAGCCCATTTCACCAACACGGCAGAATGGATACCCAACGAACCCTACATCATTGGCTTCCCCACCTCGCTAAAGGGCAAGGAAGTCAGGCTGACTGCCAAGGCTACGAAGGTGTTCAAATCGGGCACATCGGTCATGCTGGGCAGCGGCTATCAATTAGTGGGAACAGGTTGCGACCGTGAGGTGGAGAACGCCTATGTGCTCAACGAGGATGGCGATGCCTTCGTGCGCTCCGCCAATGCCTTCGTGAAAGCTGGAACAGCCTATTTCATCGCTGTCGCCACAACCGACACCGACATTCTACGGTTGGGTCCAAATGGATTGCCCGGCGATGTCAATAATGACGGACAGGTGACGGTGGCAGATGTGATGCTGCTTCTCAATTATGCCTTAGGCCACAATCCTACCATGTTCAATGAAGCCAACGCTGATGTGAACAACGACGACAACATCTCCATCTCTGACGTGATGGTTTTGCTAAAATTAGTTATCTCCGAATCAGAGTCGAACCCGTCGTAGCACTGTCGGGACCATTGACTTGAACGGCATATACCCCACGAGACCAGGCACCAGCAGGCAGGTGAAGGACCTTGCCTGCTGGTGTTGCCTTATAGGTGCTGACCACAGCGCCGGAAGTGGTGTAGACACGCACCGTCACGGGGTGGGTCACTTCCTTGTCAAATGTCAGTTGCAGGCGGTCGCCATCCATCGCAAAACGCACGCCCGACGGCTGATGAGAAGTGATGCCTTCAACCTGTGAGAGATTGAGGACATAGAGCAGTCCGGCATAGGCATCCACCTCGCCGTGACCATAGAGATTGTTGGGATAGGTGAGCGATGGGTCATTATGGCGAGACGTGGCACGTATGACCTCGAGAACGTCCTCAGGCGAGAGGTCGGGCTTTGCCTGCAGCCACAGTGCGACAGCTCCTGCCACCACAGGGGTGGACATTGACGTGCCGCTGTTGGCATTCCATGCGTAAGTGCGCCCGTTGAACTCAAAATGCTGCACGTCGGAAGCGATGTCGGACGCGTCGGGTTTCGCTTCCAAATAATAACTGCTGTATGAGGA
>JAGCXX010000194.1 GCA_017961115.1 Prevotella sp.
AAAGGCTGCTCACAAACCGGTATGCCGAACTCATGAGGATTTTCTATGACCGACGCGACAAGATAGACAGGGTGACGATTTGGGGGCTGCACGACGGCATGTCGTGGAAAAACGATTACCCCATACCCAACCGTACCAACTATCCCCTGCTCTATAATCGCGACAGGACACCCAAACCGGCGTTCGATGCCGTTCTGAATGTCCCGAACCATTAATAAGGAGTGAGGTGTTGTGCACCTACAGCAACTGTGCCACCAAAGGGATGGTCAGCACAGATAGCAAGGTGCTGATGAATGTGATTTCTGTGATGAGGGTGGTGTCGCGTCCGTATCTCAGACAGAGGAAAGTGCCATAGGTTGCCACTGGCATGGCGATGATGAGGGTATTGATGTTGACCACCAGCGAGTCGAAACCGATGACACGGAAAATGGCATACAAAAGGAGCGGAAGGATAAGCAGCCGGAAAGCGGTTGTGGCATACACCACACGCGAACCCAGCATCGTGCGCCAGGAAAGCCTCGACATCGACGAACCGATAATTAACAAAGCACCGGGAACTGTAGTGTTGCCAATCAACGTGATAGGTTGACTGAGGGTGTGTCAATACCATTCCGTGTAATAGCATTCGCTGTCCACTTCATCGGCGTTGTGCAGTTCCCTGTCTATTTCAGTGAGGGTCGTGTTCTCCGCCTCGGGCAGATGTGCTACCTATTCCCAACCTAAATCATCAAGTGATATGACAAGCAAGCAAAGAAAATCCATGATTGAGGGATGGGTAAAAGATATAAATCCGAAAGCCATCCTTCGGGCGGCTGATGCCCGATGTGGGGCAAGGTATGCAGTCTATGTCGTACCAGAACCAGGAGAATATGGCACAAAATGTACTGACTACCTGCCATTGGAGCAGTTGGAACAGTACCTTTTGGGGGTACTTTATGCCAATGAATTCAACAAGCGAATAGGGAGGATTGTATAAAGCAGTCCACCTATTTAAATCGATGGGAAAGTGACTTTCTTATACACAAAGTGTATAACCCAAATGGCCTTGAAAAATATCTTTCAAAAGCCATTGTAGATTTGGGAGAATTGTATATCTTTGAGGCCGATTTCACAAATGACAATCTAATATAACAGCAATGCAGATACAAAAATTTGACATATTAGCAGGATTGAACATTCAGGGCAATTGGAGCCTTGAATGCGACTCCTATTTGCCCATGTCAGGCATTGCTCTCACACGTTGCCCAAGCACAAAAGGACTGTCCATGTCAGCACGAGGATGGAACAACCGGTTCCTCCTATGGAATTAAGCTGATAACACACAAGCGATATAAGTGGTTGGGAAGTCCTGAATACTTTCCAACCACTTCTTTTTTGTGCCGATCACAAACGATGAAAAACGCTGACTTACCACCAGCCGAGCTTGGGAAGTTCGGCCTTTAAGCATTTTTTTACAAATAAGAGGGCGGGAAAAGACCCCTGAATTTCCTAATGGAATGTTTGGTCACCACTTGACATTGGTGTTGAGATGTCAAGAGGGAAATAGCCGTGAAAGCATGTTCTCACTGCTTTTTAAACTAAACCATTTGCAACCCAGAGGTTATACTATGATCTAATAAGGGTGATTTCTCTTATTTTGTAAGCTCGAAGCCTACACGAGCACCGTCGGAACCCTTAGCGAGCTTGCTGACAGCTTGAACAGCAGCAGTGTTGCTGACCTTGCCTTCTTTCTGAAGGATGTTGGCCATCTGCACGGCGTCAAACATCAGACCCATTCCTTTCTCGGTCTTTGTTACGTTGCCCTTAATGGTCTCTGTAGCTGTCTTTAGGAAGATTTCACCATTCTGAGGGTTATAAGTATAGGTTCCGCTGAATGGGATACCATTCACCTTAGCCGAGAACTTGTTGCCATCAAGGAACGAGAAAGAAGTGTTGTTACGATTGATACCGATGTTGCTGTAGTTATTAGCCAGCGATGAAGCCATGTTGGCAATTGTAGCAGAACCGCCGGCCTTCGTCAAAGCCTTTTCAGTAGTAAAGGCAGCACTTGGAGCACTATAGTTCCAGTTACCAAGAAGGCTCGATTGATCTAATGTCAATCCACCGAACAACACATTACTCAATACACTGCCAAGCACACTACTCAGCACACTGCCGGTTGGATTGGTAGTGGTTGTGGTTCCGAGTCCCGTTGAGAAGCAGCTCGAAAGCAACAGTGACATGGCTGCAAAAAGTGTAAAAATTGTTTTCTTCATAATGCTATAGATATTAAATTAAGTTTTCGAGACAAAGTAATAGAAAAAAAGTGAAACCTCCAAAGATTTTTCAATTAATCTTATTCAACTATTGCAAGTTGAAAGTAGTTGATGAAATTAAGTGTCCGTCTTTATAGCAATACTGACAGTAGTCAAAATTGATGCTGCCATCTCCATTTGTTCCGCAGTCCTCATTCTTGGTAAGTGGCATGCCGCAACTTTGACAGAACTGTGGTAGTTGACCAGGCTGCAAGGTTTTCTCTTTTTGGGGGAAGGTTGCCTCGTAAGCCCCGAAAGCCACCGGATTTTCATCGGCCACAAAGTATCCCTTGGGCGGACAATAAGTCCCCTCACGACCCTGCCAATAGCCAGGAATCAGTTCCTGGGCAAGAAAGTATGGCACATCAGACTCTCTCGGCTCAGAATGATAATGAATCTTCATCTTGCTGGCCAAATCGAAACCTGCATGTTTGTAGAACTCGATGTTACCCTCCATCTGTATCAGGCCGACACCCATCTCCCTGGCTTTCTCCAAAGCATATTGCAGCAGTTTCAGGCCGTATCCTTTTCGTTTGTAATCTGGGTGAATGCTGATGGGGCCGAAGGTCCACGAAGGAAAATGGGTGCCAATTTCCGAACTTCGTTCGCCTTCCGGTAGCCTTTCATCAAGGATGATTTCGGCTCTCGAGAACATCACATGTCCGATGATTTTTTCGTCTTCCAGCATCACGAAATCCAATTCTGGGATGAAATCGGGATTGTTCCTAAACTGATTGAGTACGTAGTGTTCTGTGCATCCTGGGCGATAGACGTTCCAGAATGATTCGCGCGTCAGGTTCTCTACCTCACTCCAGTCTTGTGGTTGTTCTAATCTTATTATCATTGTTTTTTTACTATTTGACAGCGCAAAGATACTGATAGTTGCATAAACCACCAAATATCTGGGATAAACTGGCAGAAAATGTGATAAAGGTGAGGAACCCGATAAGTGGCTGGAGCTGCTTTAATAGACTATACAACAGAAAGAGGGTATGCCAGGCACACCCTCGTATCTTGCACCATGCCTTTATAATTCTCACTACTTTATTACGACTTTACTCACACTTTTCCCAACTCTGCGGATAACTAAACCATGAGAGGGGAGTGAGTGAAGGCGGATGCCTGAAAGGGTGTAGTATTCTACAGAGGGCAAAGTGGAGTTGACAAGAGCTATTGAAGAGGCTTGATCGTTGAGAAGAAACAGACGTATATTATCTACTTGAAAACCGCCGATGCCTTTGGTCTCCCCTTGTGGGCAGTCGTAACCGATAGTGACGGTTTTGCCATCGGTCTGAGTGAACTTCAGACTCAGCGTGCGCCAGTTATTGATGTTCTCATTGTCACTGTTGTTGATGTTGACCGTACCATCTGCATTATAGGGCTCAGAGTAGACTGTTTCGCTATTGGCCTCATCTCCTACGGTAGCAAACAACCGCTGACGGCCTGTAATTGCCGCATTGTCAACGCAGCGCAAGTCGCCCAAGAGTTGATAGGAACCAGCGGGCAGGGGCTTATGAAGTGTCTGGGAGAGACGCACGGAGATGTAGTTGCTGCCATACCAGATGTGCCAATCATAAGCTCCTTCAGTAGGGTTTACGCTACGCTGGTCGCTGGTGCTAATGCTGCCGTAGTTGTCATCGGTGTCGGGGAAACTGAGCACCCAACTTGTTGGTGACCAGGGGATGGTGTTGGTGTTACGGCTCTCGAAACCGAAGTTATCGATATACTCGCCTGTCACCTCTGTACCATCTATGTCTGTTGAAGGTTGGTCGTCAACTTGGTCTTCATCCTCGATGAAGTCGGCGAGAGTGCTACCATTCATGGTGAAGTGGTAGTCACCACTGCCCAGGGTGAAGGTGACGAGCGTGTCGTTGTAAGCTACATGTTCCACCGATGCTATCTCGCTGATTTCAATGCCATCCTCATAGAGTTTCAAATCTCTCACTATTGGCAGACATACGGTGGCTGTCGATCCAGCAGGAATGGTGATATGATAGTTGGTGGTGCTTTCGCTGCGGTCCCATGCCATGCTTACCAGACCGCGAGGTGAATGATGCGTAATGTCAGCTGTGGCCATATCAACAGGAATCCAAGGATGGATTTGTAGAGTCTCATAGGCCTCGCCCGTATTGGAAATGCCGCCAAGCTGGGCGAAGAACCATTCCTCGATATGGTCCATCATGCAGTGATTCTGGCTGAGCGACATGTCCCAGTATTCCAAAGAGGTGGTGGCTCCCTGTTCTACCCAATAACCATAGCTGGGATAGCTGGTCTTGCGTGCCATACGATAGACGACATCATTATATCCATTGTCGGCCAACGCCATAAGTGTGGGACGTAGACCTATCTCACCCGTCTTGATACTATAGCCAGAAGCCTTCACAGCCTCGGCTAATGCTTTTGCTACGGCAGGGACATTCTCCTCATCGACCATTCCATAGTACAGTGCCATACCATAGTTGGCCTGGTTGCCATATTCATAGACACCACCTTTGAAGAAACGGGCGTTGAAGGCTGACCTGACCTCGCTGGCTCTCTGTGTCCAATTGGCAGCATCTGCCTCCTGACCCAAGGCGGTGGCCATATCTGCCATACCTCCTAAGAGATAATAATAGGTACATGTGAGCGTGAACGAACTGCTGGTCTGGTGCGAGAGTCCGCTGGTTTCCTGTCCCCAGTCGGAGAGCACGCTGTAGTCATTACGTATGATGCCACCCTGAGCCAATGTGCCGTAATAGTTGATGAGGCGTTTCATCTGTTCATAGTAACGGGTCATGAGCGTCTGGTCGCCATACTGCCTGAAGTTGCGCCAGGGGATGGTAATGGCTGCTCCACCCCAGTTAAGGTCGTCGTCGTAGGCTCGCATGAAGTGGGGCACCGTGCTGGGCACGTAACCTGAGGTGCCCTGTGAGTCGAAAGCATCCATCACGACCTTACTGAGCAGAGCCTTTACGTCAAAGTTGTATGAAAGCGACTGGTACATCATGTTTGGCACGTCGAGCCAGCCAAGCTTCTCGCGGTGAGGACAATCGGTCACGGTGTTGTAGAGCTGACTCTGAATGCCATTGAAGCAAATGCGGTGGATGTCGTTGAGCAGCTGGTTGCTCGTGGTGAAATCACCAACGGTCTGCACATCGCTGCGTATGCGCATGGCGGTGAAGTCGCTGGGCTGTGGCTCTGAGGGCAGTCCGCTGATTTCTAAATAGCGAAAGCCATGATACATGAACTCCGGTCCCCAAGTTTCTCCATCTTCCTTGCCACTGAAGATGTAGGTATCAAGCGTTTTATTTGTGGCACCACTGGGCTGGTACATATATTCAAACTTACAGGCACCTCCCTCCTGCAGTTCCGAGTCATAAAGTGTGATTTTCGTACCAGCAGGGGCTTTCAGAGTGAAATGATAAGTGCCGGCAAAGTTCTGGCCGAAGTCCACAAGATAGTTACCTGAGTTGTTACGGGTGACACTCACGGCAGGCCAGGTTTCCACCACACGAAGCGCACTGTATTCGCAAGCCCGCATCTGGCCGATGGGATAGACCGTGTTCGACACGCTGGGAGCACAAAATGTGGGACTGACCTCCTCGCACTTCGCCCAACCGCTCACATCGTAGCCAGCCTGTTGCCAACCGCTGACTTCGAGACGTGCATCATAGTCCTCACCACCATACCAATTGCTGCCTGTGGTGGGAGACTTATGAGTGCCCCATTCAGCATCGGTAGGGATGCAGTCGGCAGTGCCGTCGGTATAGGTGATGAAGAGCATAGCGCGTAATGATGTGGTGGCTGCATTGCTGGCCAACTCAGGCTTCACGAAGCGGTCGCTCATGCTGCTCATGTTGGCTATACCGCCTGCAACTTGAGCTAAAAGGGTGTTACGACCCGAGACCACAAGAGGGGTCACATCATAGGTGCTGTAAAGCACATGCTTGTCGTAGGCCGACTCACCGGGTTCCAACACATTGTCGGTGACTCGCTTGCCATTCAGATGCATAGTGAACACACCCAAAGCCGAGGCATAGAGACGGGCTGAGGCCACGGTCTTGCCTTCTGCGATATTGAAATTGCGCCCCAGAAAGGGAACGTTGGTGTTGTTCTCGTATGTTGGAGCCTCGGCATTCGTGGCCTGATACTGCAAGGAATAGTCGGCTGTGGTGGTACCTAACTCGATGGTATAGCTGCTCGGGAAGTTAGCCGCCTTCGTTGGTTCGCCCACGGCGGGAGCATCCTGACGAGGATAGAGCACGATGCGCGAAACTTCCTGAATACTGCCCAAGTCGACCACAATGGTCGTTGTAGTACTGTTCTGCACGGTGGTGAAGCCGTTGGTACTACCTCCGGCAATGATACCATCGTTGATGTAACGAATACTCCAACCATAGTTGGTCAGTTCCCAGGCGTTGGTCGCAGTGAAGGTTGCCGTACGGGCAACGTTCTCACCATCCTTATTATATATTTCTATCTCGGCTATCTGTACAAAGCCAAAGTTGGGGTCGCTGGCAGCATGGGGACCACTGGCCGTCACATTCAAGCGCATGTAGCGCGAACTCACTGTGCCGTCTGTTGGCTCAACCTCAACAATAGCTTTATAGGGCGAGGTCTTCGGAGCTATCCACTTGGCATCATTCCATTCATCCTGACTGAGAATACCAGTTTCAAAGGTGCTCCGACATTCATCGGTAGCCTGACCATTCTGGTCGTAGACGGTGACTGCCCATGTGTACTTTGTGCGACTCTTCAGAGCCGAACCCTCATAAGGAATGTCAGTCTGCCGGTTGCTCTCCACCCGTCCACTGTTCCAGACAGTAGTGCCAGCAGCATCGTTGACACTGATCTGATAGGCGCTCTGACGGACGCCGCGATCCTGGGAACTGATTTCCCAACTGAAAGTTGGTGTACTCTCAATACCAATAGGCTCACAGAGACCTATTGTGCGCAGGTTGGTCAACTCACTCTTGGCATTCATTGAGAGCGACCATGTTGCAGCTGCAATTAAAACTAATAATTTGTTGAATTTAAGCATTTGTTGTTGTTTTATTGATGTAATGATTTGCCTGCAAAATAACGACAATATGCGTGAAAGACAAGAGCGATTGAGTTCAAAGATGTTCAAAATGAGTTCAAAACACCATTTTGCACTGATTTCCTGCAGTCAATGAACTTATTTTAGACAAAAAAGTATTATCTTCGCAACATGAAGCTGACCCATCATCTTATATTGACCTTACTGCTCCTTCTTTATACGGACAGCATGAAGTCTCAGACAGCATGGCAACACATCGAGGGACTGCCGTGCGAGGAGACATCGTCAGTGGTGCAAGACAGTAATGGGTTCATTTGGATAGGTACACGCTTGGGGCTGCTGCGCTACGATGGCTACAACATCAAGACCTACCGAAACGACATGGCCCATCCCTACGCCTTCAGTTCGTGCAACATACAATGTCTGGCTCCTGACGCAGGAGAGCGTATATGGGCAGGCTCATTCTATGGCCTCAACGAATTCTCGCCCACCATCGGACAATCGGCAGTTACTCATTTCGGCGGAAACGACTTAGTAAGAACGATATGCGTAGATAGCAGGAAAAGACGATGGGTAGGCACTGATACTGGACTATTTCTTGCCACCGATGGGACTAAAACCGCATTTTATGAAGCCATCCCCAGCGACATGATTCTACAGATACGTGAACTACTAAATGGGGATGTCGTTGTGGTGACCGAGCATCACGGACTTTATCGAATAAATCCTCATAATTATTGTGAGGCAATAGAGGGAACGGCACACCTTAGCCCTACTTCTGTCTGCCAAGCAGCTAATGGAGGCCTGTGGATGGGCACGAGTGGGCAAGGACTGTTTCTGCTGCACGAGGGAAAGACAGAAAAAGTATCTGACTTTGGGAATGAACTCGTCAACGACCTATTGCTCCATCCGCAAGGGCATGGGCTGATTTTAGCCACCAACAGAGGTATATACAGTTATCCAAAACAAACAGCTGTGCCAGTTTTGGCCGAATTGGGTGTGAAAAGTCTTTTTGCCGACAAGGACGGCAATGTATGGGCGGCTACAGATAACAAAGGTGTTTTTTTCTTGAAAAATCAGTATACACCTATTTCTGTGAAGCGACCTACCTTCGTTAAGAAAACGGAGCCTATTATATCGCAGTTCAGTGTCAGACAACTCAGTGACACTCTGCTCTGGGCCAGTTTCGAGGGCATCAATGCCATCTACGAGGCCACAGGCAGAACTTACATCGGTACCTGGGGAGATGGTTTCTATGTGACTGAAAACGGAAAAGTGACCCGTCATTATACCGAAGACAATACACCTTGGCTTGAAACCAACAGCATCTATGCTTTTGCAGCATTAGGTGGCAAGGCGATGCTCATCGGAACCTGGTTTGGCCTCTACCTACTGGAAGCCGACGGCAGCGGACATTATATCAGCCATATCGGTCAAAGCAACATCAGTACGATGCACACGCTTGCTGCCAATGCCATAAGGCAGGACGAAGTGTGGCTGGGGTTGGTGGGCGGTATTGCCCATATAGTGGGCGACCTGTCGAATCCGGTGAAAGCTAAGATAACCATCTATACGCACGTAAATAAAAAAGGAATCATAGGAGTAGAAGATGTAGGTCAACTGACGGCACAGCATGACGAAAGGGGGGAATACCAGATGGGCGGCATCTACAGAATAGTGAAGGACAAGTACGGGCGCATCTGGGCATGTACCAGCGAACCAGGATTGTTGCTCTATGATGCCGAACACGATGCATTTCGCAGTGTCAGTGGCCAATTGGGCATCCTGGGAGACAATGTCCATAGTCTGGACATCGACAAGAACGGTTGTTTTTGGATGACGACCAACTATGGTATTCTGCAAATGAGCATCAACAAAAAAGGACAGCCAGAAGGGCTGCAACTCTACACCAAGAATGACGGGCTACCCACCGACTACTATGGAAGCACCATGAGCTGCACTCTAAACGACAGCACCATCTGCTTCCTGAATCAGCAAAACATCATTGCCATTGTCCCACGCGAACTAACTCGCAAGCAACACGGAAAGACGTTCCTCTCCGACATTTTCATCAACAACAAACCATTATCCTTTGTCCAATCCGTTAATCAGCACTTCGTTCTCGCTCACGACCAGAACAACATCACCCTACATCTTTCCACATTGTCAATGGGTCAAGAGGCATCCATACGCTATGCCTACAAACTTGACGGTTATGACCGTGAATACCGACAGACTGACATGGGCAGCAACAGCATCAGTTATCAACAATTGCCACCAGGCAGATACACTCTTCATTTCTTTCCGCTCAGCAACAAGACGGACAATATCGCTGATGAGCAGACACTCACCTTCGAGATACAGCAACCTCTTTGGTGGCGCTGGTGGGCTAAGACGGGATATGTACTGTTGTTATTGACCGTGATTGCGGCTGTCATCCACAACACAACTGAACACAAGCGAAAGAAGCGCCAACTGGAAGAACTTAAGACCGAAAAACAACAGCAGGAGAAACTCTATCAGAAGAAAGTCCAATTCTATGTGCGTGTGCTTCATCATTTCCTGACACCGCTTACACTGATGAGCGATTTGGCTCACGACCTGCACCACAAGGTGCGACCGTCATTGCAGGCTTCGATGTTTATGCTGAGCAATCAAACAGACCAACTATTGGAAGCAATGAACAACATTGTCGACGTGAAGGATGACAACTCTGCCAGTGAGGCATTACAAAAAGCGCAGGAGATGACCCAGGTAGACCGTGATTTCCTGCGTCGATGCACCGAGTCAGTTAACAACCACATCGATGACCCTGACTACTCGCACACTGTAATGATGGCCGAGGTGGGAGCCTCCCACGCCACCCTCTATCGCAAATTGAAGACCCTTACGGGCATGGATGCCACCTCGTTCATTCGCAGCATCCGTATGCGTGCAGCCTATCAGATTCTCAGTGCGAATCCCAATATCCGTATCAGCGAACTGTCAGAGCGTGTGGGCTACAACAACACCCGCTATTTCTCCACTTGCTTTAAAAACGAATTCGGAGTGACGCCACGAGAGTGTATGGCCAACCTCTAAACATAGAGCAAATACAAAATTTAAAATAATAACATACAAAACCTTATTTGATTATGAAAGCTTACATTTTTATTGCAGCAATGCTGCTTGGTTTGATGCCGTATACGGCTGGTGCACAGGAAACAGATATTAACAGTCGTGACCTTCGCGGCAAAGTGGTGTATCAGGATGACGAAGTGGTGTTCCGCCAACTTGACGAGCATACATGGAT
>JAGCXX010000195.1 GCA_017961115.1 Prevotella sp.
ACTCATCTGCCGTGCGTCGGCTATCATGGTGGCGATGAGGTCATCAGCATCCACCACCGTTCCCTCACGGCTCTTCATCTTGCCGTTGGGCAGTTCCACCATACCATATGAGAAGTGCACCAATTCCTTGCCCCATTTGAATCCAAGGCGGTCGAGCAGGATGGAGAGCACCTGGAAGTGGTAGTTCTGCTCATTGCCCACCACATATATCATCTTGTCGATGGGATAGTCGCGGAAACGCATATCGGCGGTGCCGATGTCCTGTGTCATATAGACGGAGGTACCGTCAGAGCGCAGCAGCAGTTTCTGGTCAAGACCATCGCTGGTGAGGTCAGCCCATACGCTGCCATCCTCCTTGCGGAAGAAGAGTCCCCGCTCCAGTCCTTCCTCCACCTTTGCTTTTCCCTCCAGATAGGTCTCCGACTCATAGTAGATTTTGTCGAAAGCCACACCGAGGGCGCGGTAGGTCTCGTCGAAACCCGCATAGACCCAAGAGTTCATCATCTGCCAAAGGTCGCGCACCTGCTTGTCGCCCTGTTCCCAGCGCACGAGCATATCGTGGGCCTCACGGATGAGAGGAGCCTCCTCCTTGGCACGTTTCTCTGCCGTCTCTGGGTCAACACCCTCAGCCATCAGCTGTTCGGTCAAGGTGCGCACCTCCTCACGGTAGTGCTTGTCGAATGCCACATAGTAGTCGCCGATGAGGTGGTCGCCTTTCTTTCCGCTGCTCTCTGGAGTCTCTCCGTTACCCCATTTCTGCCATGCCAGCATCGACTTGCAGATATGTATGCCGCGGTCGTTGACGATATTGGTCTTCACCACCTTGTTGCCGTTGGCAGCCATGATTTGTGCAAGCGACCAACCCAGCAGGTTGTTGCGCACGTGACCCAGGTGAAGGGGTTTGTTGGTGTTGGGTGACGAATACTCAATCATCACCAATGGTGAGTTGTCGTCGGCCTCTTTCTCTCCGAAGTGTGCGTCAGCATGAATGGTATTGAGCAGTCCTATCCATGCTGAGGTGGCGATGTTGAGGTTGAGGAAACCCTTCACCACATTATATCCTGCCACGCTCGGTTCGTTGGCGACGAGGTAGTCGCCAATTTCCCGTGCGGTATCCTCGGGTTTCTTCCTCGACATCTTGAGGAAGGGGAACACCACTAAGGTAAGATTGCCTTCAAACTCACTTCTTGTCTTCTGTAGCTGTACCATTTTCTCGGGCACATCCTGCCCATACAGTTCCTTGATGGCACTTACCACTGAATTGCTGATTGCTGTCTCTATAGTCATATTTTAATCTCTGTTTCTTGTTTCAGCTTGCAAAGTTAGATAAAAAAACGAATATATAATACTGCCGATATAAAGAAAATGTATTTCCGACCACATCCTTCTTCCGGGCAAAGACCAAAGGCAGTGCAAACCAAGTGCATGATGTCATCTCTATCCCAAGCAAAGTGCAAAGATTTTCATTACAAATGATATATAAATCCAAAAAAAAAACTATTTTTGTAGCGAAAAGGAAAAAAGAACCTTCATCAAAATGATTCTCAACCAACCCAAACCATTAATACCTAACAAAATGAAAAAGTTACTAACATTGTTGCTGGCCGTTGTGATTGGCGTTCCCTGCCTGGCACAGCAAATGAGAATGGGACTTGTGAAAGACGAGGATGGCTACACCAACATCCGCAAGGGTCCCGGCACTAAGTATGAGATTGTCGACCAAGTACCCGACGGTATGTTCATCAACTTCTCCAAGGGAACTAACGGTTGGTACAAGGTGTATACCACCTATACCAGTGGTGAGCCGCAGGACTTCCTGGGCTACATGTCCGCCAACAAGATTGTGGTACCTCCCCGTCAGGGTGCCTGGAAGGAAGTGGCTCAAGTGAAGGACGAGGACGGCTACACCAACATCCGCAAGGGTCCCGGCACCAAGTATGCCATTGTGGGCAAGGTGCGCGACGGTGGATATATCCTTATCAGTGGCGAATTCAACGACCGTTGGTATAAGGTGTATACCCAGAAAGGTGCATTCCGTGGATATATCAGTGCCAACAAGGTGATGCGCATGGAGTCGCCCGCCTTCTAAACGATGACCCCATTGGTTTATCTGGCACCAACTTTCTATGCTTGACGTCAAATACAAGATGGATTACCTTACTGTACCCATTGTGGCCAACTTCTATGTAGTGAAAGGATTGGCTTTGAAGGCAGGCGTTCAACCAGGAATCAACCTTTCCGCCAAAATAGACCCCTCAGAAGTGAAATTTGATGAAGCGGTGAAAAAGTTCGACCTTTCTATCCCCGTGGGTTTATCGTATGAGTTCTTTAATTTTGTGATTGATGCACGTTACAATTTTGGTGTCACCAAAATGTTCGACTTGGACAAAATCAACCTCGACAGCAAGAACCTCGCCTTCCAACTGACATTGGGTTACAAGTTCACTCTGTTCTAAGCCCAAAAGGCTCCATTTTTCAGGCACAGGATAATCGGTTCTTTTCGACTTGATTATTTGGCTGCCAATCATGTAGGAGGTAAACACTCATCATTGGTGTTTATCTCCTATATCTGTGTTTACCTATGGGCATGCGGGGTTATCACACATTTGATATTGCTCTTTTGAGTGTACAAGAAAAGAGCGGGGTGCCAGAATTCTGACACCCCTGCTTGCAAAACACCTGTGGCGTTGGTTATTCCACTACTCACCAATCCAAACCAAGCCATGCAGTGTATGGAAGCGGCTCCCCAGCTGTCACCTTCTTGTTTTGGGCAATCTGATTATTCAGGCTCATCTTCTTTTTGTTCAGAGCGGTGAGCTGATGGTCGACATTCTTGATTTTGCCCTCCAGATTGATGACTTCATTGAGGCTCTGCGACGGTTGGTAGCTGAGTCCGGCCACCATGCCGTAGTTCTTGTTGCGCTCCGACTTTGCCTTCTCAAGGCTGCCGTTCAGCGTTGCCTTTTCCTGCTTCAGTTTTGCAATTTCCTTGCTGAGGTCCAGAATCTGCTTCTCGGTACTAACCACTCCGTCTGTCGGGGAGCAAGTGGTTTGAATGATGTTCTTTTCGTTGACATCTGCAGTGATCTGCTGGTAGTGCAACCTGCTAAATTCATCGAAACTCAGTAATGTGTACAATGCCATTACTACTGCTGCTGCGAACATGAAGGCCGACAGGGCCAACACTCCGTTCTCGAAATTCTTCTTAATTTTCATAATCTTCTATTTTTTATTGTTATTACTTTTTTTGTTTTTTGATATTGCAAATATAGCCCTCATATTAAGCTCATTCCAACTTTTTTCATCCCTTTCTCTTTCATTTGAAGCGACACATGCCACCTTTTGCGACAAACACGCGCCACCCTAAGGATAACTGTCGCAAAAGCACCGTTTCAATGCAAAAAAAGAAAAGATTTCTCAGTTTTTTACCCTTTCATGGCAAAAAACAACTTGAAATAGTTAAGTAGTTAAAGTTGTTAAGCTTAACTTCTCAGCGAAGAGATAACTTCTTTAACTACTTAACTATACTACTGGTAAGTTGAGCAAATGCAGAACTTGAATAATGATGAGAAACTCTACAAGTGCATCCCCGATTCCTGATATTCGTCGAGTACCTGGCAAATGATTTCCCAGTCTGTCTCACCGTCGAAGCCGAATTTGTCGTCAAGTCCGACATTCATATACAGCTTCTCCTCGAAGTTCTGCAATCTGGTATTTTCCACCTCCGGGTTCTCGTTGATATAGTCAAATCTGATGCCGTCGTCAAGGAAATGCTGGGCATATTCCAACAACTTGTCGGGATGGCATGAACTCCACAGGATAAGGCAAATGTCCTTTCGGAGGGACATCATTTGCAAGGCTTCCTTTGCTGAAGGCAAATAGTCGTAGGTTTCCTCATCATCATAGCATGCACGCAGGATGGTGTCGTGGATATCCACCACCACATAGATTTTCTCCCAGTTTTTTTCCCTCATGCGGACAAAAGCCGCATCAAAAGACTTCTTGATACCCATGGCAAAGGTAGTTAGGTAGTTTATTTGACATACCCCTTGCCTTTGCATTTAGGGCAAGTGGCCAAGTCTATGTCAATTTCACCTACATTGACATCTTTATACCCTTTGCATTCAGGGCAGAGGGTTACCGGACGGAGATATTGCGCCGACACCCAACCATCTCTCTCGTCTCCACCCCATTCCAATGGTCCCTGAATCAAACAGAATCCATTCTTTTTCTTTCCACAGTTGGCAACTACATCACCTTTAAACAGTTGGCGCTTATGGCCATTTCCAATGTCATAGACCTTATAATTCTTACCTGGGCCAGTTCTGACATTGACATTGTTTCCTGTACAAACGAAGCCTTTATTCTGTGCATTAACAGCTATCACTGCAAACAGCACCATCAATATGATTGCAATTCTTTTCATAGTTGTATTTTAAGCGTTGAATATTCTATGATTTACACATTATATAATATATACTCATATTACATGAGCCAGTCAATAATTCCCGCAAGTTTTGCGATTGGCCAGAATTACGAGAACAACGCAGTGCCCAATTTCTGGGCGAGCCACACCAAAAACCATGCCATGGCGACGATGGCGGCAATGAAGAGAACAAGCGTGGCAGCCGACCACCATGCCTTGCGGCGCACCTGCTGGACAATGGCGGGATCGTCGTTGATGTAACCGTCGATGAGTTTCATGTTCTTGGAATGCGCCTTGTTGAGGAAATCAATGACGCTGCCAACAAAGAAGGGGAGCATACCCATCAGCACGTCACGCAAAACATTGTTGAGAACTGCGAGGGTCAAGGGAATGGAGCGCAACTGGAACATGCAGAAATAGACATGGACTACAGCGAAGAGCGACGTGGCCATGTCACCCCTTCCC
>JAGCXX010000196.1 GCA_017961115.1 Prevotella sp.
TATATCTTCCTCTATATGATTGTTATTGTTGACTTGTATGAAATCACCATCTTTAGTTGGCTTGTAGATATTGTCACCAGAGTCATATATGGCAGTTGCGTCTTTTGAGGAACCGCCACATGTTTTCTTAATGGATGGATCTTGGTTATAACCTATGATTTTGGGACGTTTCTGGGGATATCTATCCCAATACTCAGCAAAAGTGAGTTTTTCTCTGATTCTCGCCAAGTATATGAGTTTGGGATGGTCAAAGTAATGAAGTTTGTCTATCCCATGAACCGTATTAGCTGTCCATCCGGATATCCAATCACCTACTTGTGAACAACGTCTGATTGTTGGCTTGCAAATAGCCAATGTCAATACCCCGTGATGTGGATTCGGCGCACTTTCCGTGTCCCACGTCATTTTGTAGCAATAAAGGTGGTTTCCCATTATTTTATACTTTTTATACTTTTAGGAGAATAATCAATCATCGCCTCGATGATTGATTGGAGGTAATACTGTCCTGATGGCACATATTCCAAAATGATGCGGTCTTTTATCCTTTGGCTGTTTGCAAGAGTATTGCTCACGCAGAACGAATTGTAGAGCCAAGAGCGTAACCCATTATGAGTGATCTCTTCCTCGTTCTCGATGTAGTAGCGATATTGCCCACCATGTTCGTTTTCAATGATTAGGCCAAACATCTCCTCTATGGCGATGCGCCACTTATGAAAAGTTCTAATTGACATTGGTTTTCCTTCGCTCATGTCGTTGTCGAGCCAACGTTTGCAGATTTCCTCAAAAGAAATCCGCTTCGACTTATAGATGGTTTCCACCAACCAAACGTATTTATTCAATAGATTTTTTGCCATAATTGGGACTTGATGCCACAAAGATACTAAAAAGGTATGCAAAAATAGGGCATAAGTTTGTTTTTCTTTTATTTATTAACTGCCAACTATAGTAAAATGAAGTCATTTCCCACCTGAATCGCGGACACGGAGTTCATGATTCGTTGCACCGTGTCCATATGGGAATCTTCACCTTCCATTACCGAAACCCAATCAAGAAAAAAACTGCGTCTTCATTAATCATCTACTTTTTGGCGACAGTGACCAGTCCTTAAACTGTAAAGATGCGTCTTTGCTCTCCAGTCTAAAGAATAAATCCACAGGACTCTGGACATCCTTCAGAACCTTTTTGTTGAGTTTCACGTTGGCTGATGATGTCGCCTTGACAAGGCACGCTCCATTCGAGTTTCCGAGCCTTATCTCAATGGTGCCATTGCCGGTGAAATGCATGATGCCTTTTCGGAGTTTCTTGTCAAGACTGACACCACGAATGCAGATGATGCCCTCCTTGGAAGCATCGATAAGCTGGGCATCCATCTTGCCCACAACATCCGTTTCGACAAAACGGACGTTCTGGGTTGCAGCACTCATAGCGGCTGAATGGGTCTGCGTAGGATCAACAGACTTTATCTGCCTTACTCCCTCCAATGTAGCTTCACCCATGGTGATGCTCAAAGGATGCTCCGTGACATTGGCCTTGTCGACACAGAGTGAGCGGAATCCGCCCCTCGTGCCACGGTATTCCTGCAGGTTCAGCGCATGATAGAAGAGATACCATTGCCCCTGATATTTGTGAAGATGGGTGTGATTGTTGCTATGGGTAAAGCCTGGGTAGTCTCCCGGATTCTTGAAATATACATCCTGATATTTCCACGAAGAGGAGTCAAGCGGCGTGGTGGTGGTCATGTAATTCATCGTGCAGAGGGTGGGAACAGTCTTGTCTTGATAAGGCCACTCGTCACGTTTCTTCCAGTTGGTATTGTAGGTATAGACATACTTGCCGTCAATAAAGTTAAGTTCGTTGGCTTCGAAATGATAAGGAGTATCCATTCTTACAGCCTTGCCGTCAATGCTTGTCAAGTCATGGCCAAGGCGCATGATGCGTGTGTTGCCCGGTTTTGCATCAGTACCGTTGGGATTGGGGTCTCCACCGCCAACAACAATCCACCCTACCCCATTCCCGTCAATGACAGCACCAGGGTCGAATGGAGCAGCCGAATCGTCAATGCCAGGAGTCCTACGGCTAACCAGCGGTTTCCCTATAGGGTCCATCCAAGGTCCGACAGGAGAAGTGGCAGTCATCACCCCTACTCCCTCACCGCTGTTGCTATAGTAGATGTAGAAATGGGTCTCGCCATCTGCTTCCTCACGGCTGATGATGCTCGGTGCCCATGACGCAAGTGCATAAGGTTCAGTCTCATAAGTCTTGATGAGTCCATGGTAGGTCCAGTTGACCATGTCGTCAGTAGAGATGATGGCAAGCGACTTGATATATTGGTAGGTGTTTCTACCTAATTTGCCTACACTGTCAAGCTGTTGCGTGTCGTTGGTGCCATAGACGTACAGCCTCCCTTGGTACTCAATCGCGGTGGGGTCGGCTATGTACATATAGTCGACCAGAGGATTATGCCAACTATTCAGCATCTTTGGCGACTCGTTACGAATGGTGTCTGCCACTCGGTTTGTGTTCTGTGCATTCATGCCCATTGGGAGCATCAGCATGACAAGTATTGATATCAGCATATGTTGAATGATTTATCCTATTTCCACAGGAAACCGGCACCGAAGTAACTGTAGCGGTTGTTGTCTGGATTGGCAACTATCTGTTCAACAACAATCTCCGGGTCTATCATGATAATCTTGAGACGATGCTTACCGGCAGAGGTGTTGAATCTTGCATCCAACCAACGGATATTGTCAAAGACCTCATCACGGCGAAGAAGTTTCCTGCTATCCACATATCCACTCAAGGCGAGATTGTTACGAGGGGGCAAGGGTTTCAGCACCTTCGACACAGAGAGATTGGCTTTTGTGTATTCCCGGAATTCGTCGTGCAGTCCTTGTCGGGCATCGATGACCTGCATCGGTTCATCGTCAAGTTGCAGCCCTAAGCGCAAGCCCCGGGCGGGAAGGATGTCCTGAGTGGGCAGAATGCCTATGGCCACATGCCCTTCCTCTGTCAAATCCACCTCATATTCAAGAGACGGTCCATGTCCTGTCTCGTCCGACGTCATCATCACATCCGCAGCCCCCATGCAGCCAATTTCCCGACCAAGGTCAGGCAAGAGCGTCCATCCATCGTCCTTACGCTTGTACTGCCATGCCGGGATGGAGTATTCCTTTGTCCCCTTTGGGGCACCCTGGTCGTGTGAGACCTTGAAACCAAGAGTCATGGGATGATAGTTCCTGTCGGGGATGGACCATTTGGTATAGCCAATATGATTGTCGAGCATCATGCCATTCCATTTGCCATCAGCCACTCCCCTATTGTAATCATCCGTCAGGCGTTGGTCTTTCTCCATCAGGTGATTGATGGCGAGACTGTCGCCCATCGTGGCTGCGTTGTATATCTGAGCCACACCGGCACTGGCTACCGCCGGGTAATAAACCAATTGATAGAAGGCATCCTGTGCCTCAGCTGGCATCTTCTCCTTCAGTGCCTCACACCGCGCCACAAGCGACTGCCAGAGGTCATTGAGATGTAGCATTTCCTCATAGTTGAAAAGACCAGGCACTTGCACCTCTGGTTTTCGCCATAGATTGTATTTTGAATATTTCGCGATAATGTCGGCACACTCCTTTGCATATGGCTCTCCGAAGATGCTGCGGGCAAAGCCTTCAAGCCACCCCTGCTCGTCACCTGGCTGGATGGCATCAGGATTCCATGCATAGTGCATGATGAAGTCGATGGGGACTTCCTTAGGCTTCAGGTCGCCCACGTTGATAATCCAGATGCGGTCGATTCCGGATTGATATGCAAGGTTCAGTTGCTCACGAAGTTTGGGGATGGTCGTGGTGTTCACCCAGCGGTCGTTCCATGGTCCGCCGTTCATGTCGATGTGGTAATAGAGTCCGATACCTCCCTTGCGCTTACGCTCGAAGTCACGTCCCTTGCGGCGGATATAGCCCCAGTTGTTGTCACAGAACAACAGCGTCACATCGTCGGGCACAGTAAATCCTGCATCATAGTAGCGCTGCACCTCGGTGAAGATGGCCCACAACTGAGGCACGGCATCTGCACGTCCATATATGTCCTTGATAATCTTGCGCTGTCCCTCAATCACCTTGCCGAGCGTGCGGATGTTTTCTTGGTCGTCGCCCTTGCCCATCGCCACGTCACCGTCGCCGCGCATGCCGATGGTGACGAGATTGTCGTAGTCCTTGTTGCGCTCCATGCCCTCACGGAAGAACTTGTCGATGCGCTCCTTGTTGGAGGCATAGTCCCAAGGTCCTACGGCATCTTTCCTATGCAGGTACTCCTGATGTGACCGCATCATGGGCTCATGGTGTGAAGTGCCCATCACAATGCCCATCTCATCGGCCAGCCGTGGACTTTCCGGATCATCCTCATTGAACGCCGTCGCCCACATGGCAGGCCAGAAATAGTTGGCCTTCAGACGCAGCAGCAGTTCGAAGATGTGCTCGTATGCCTTAGAGTTGACCCCACCGAAATGGTTGGTGCACCATGTGCCAAACGACGGCCATTCGTCATTGATGAATATCCCGCGGTATTTCACCTTCGGCGAGGGCTGTATGATGCGTCCTCCATCGTAATACACCTCGTCTTGATGCCTTACAGGCGCATCGGCCATCCAATACCAGGGCGACACGCCTATGCGTTTGGATATCTCGTAGATTCCATATATGGTGCCACGCTTGTCGCTTCCGGCGATGACCAGGTTGCCGTCCACAATGTCAATTAGATATGACTCCCACTGGCCCTGCACTTTGCGCACGTCTATCTTCTTTTGCTTCACCAGTCGGTCGATGACCCGACTTTTGCCTATGGTGCCAACGAGGATGGAAGCCTGGAGGTTTTTGCGCTCATGTGGCAGCATGCCAGCGGAGTTGGGTGATTGCAGGTCAACTTGTGAGGCCACTCCTGACACTTTGCGGACATCGTCGCCAAGGTTGCGGGCGGCCCTGATGACTCCTTTCCAGTCATCAACATCCAAGATGATGGACGCTGTCTTACCATCGTGCGCGATGCAGAACTTCTCTGTCTGTGCCATTGTGCTCATCCAAGCAAACAACACCATTGACATCATTACAATTCTTTTCATATGATAATCACTATTGTTTGAATCGTCACCCCTGCAAATTCGATTTATCTTTTATGCTGCAAAACAAGAGAGGCGAAATCATGCATGACATGGCAAAGATAAACATAAAATCTGATAAAAATTCCCCCTTTCGGTGAAATAATGCAGATAAATTATTGCATCATGTTTCAATAGGCTGCTGCCAATGAAAAAAACTGATGACAATTCATCTACAAATCATTGCTATTTGCTATAAAAGCCTTACTTTTGTACACAAAATCAAAGACACACATCATGAGAAGGATATTTTTGATGCTGCTGGTTGCTGTTTTGGTCAGCAGTTGTGGAAAGCAGAAGGAGCAATCATCGAAGGCTCCTACAAGAGTGGGGACACTGGTGGTGTCGCCTGGTATGATAGACAATGCACAGACGTATGTGGGCATTGTGGAGGAGCGTGAGGCTACTGCGGTGAGTTTCACCAGCATGGGCGTGGTGAAGCGGATTCTGGTCAAAGAGGGTCAGATAGTGGGTCGTGGCCAACTGCTGGCCGAAATCGACCCGACCACTCCGAGCAACAGCGTGGAGGTGGCTCATGCATCGGTCAACCAGGCCAAAGACATGGTGAAGCAGGCAGAAGCCACCTACAACCAGGCCAAGGATGCCTACGACCGCATGAAACTGTTGCATGACAACGGTTCGCTGCCGGAGGTCAAATGGATTGAGGCGGAAACCCGTCTCGCACAGGCAACATCAGCCCTCAGCACAGCACGTTCCGGCGTAGCCTCTGCCACCGCAACGGAGAAGATAGCCAGAAAGGGACTTGCAGACACCCGTCTCTATGCCCCAGTCAGTGGCGTCATCGGCAAGAAACAGTTGGTGGCAGGAGAGACAGCATTGCCTTCACAGGCTGTGGTGAACATACTCGACATCTCAACTGTGAAAGTGAAGGTGGCGGTGCCCGAATCAGAGATTGGAAGCATCAATGCCAACACGTCGGCAAGCATCAAGGTGGATGCCATCGGGCGCAGTTATATGGGAGGAAGGATAGAGAAAGGTGTGCAGGCAGATGCCCTCACACATACCTATGATATCCGAATCAATGTCGTGAATGGCGACTTAAAACTGTTGCCGGGCATGGTGGCAAGCGTCCGCTTCATTTCAGAAGGTTCACAGGGTATCAGCAGCAAGTCGATTCCCGTGACATCGGTGCAGAAGAAATCCGACGGCACACTGTTTGTCTGGACTGTGGACAACAGCAACCAAGCCCACCGCACCAAGGTGACGATTGGTGAGACACATGGCAACCATGTGACGGTCGTAGACGGACTGAACATAGGCCAGCGCATTGTGACTGAGGGATACCAGAAACTGAGTGAAGGAACAAAAGTAGTGTATTAGTATGGGAAGCAAGATGGAATGGCTGAAGTGGCCATTGGAACATTACCCGATATCGCTGCTCATTATCAGCATATTCTTCGTGCTGGGCATTTTTGGCATGTACGACATGCCCAAGGACGAGTTTCCACACGCCACTATCCGTCAGGGTGTGGTGGTGGCAGTCTATCCAGGTGCGACGACAGAGGAGGTTGAGCTGCAGGTGGCTCGTCCGTTGGAACGGTATCTCTTTACCTATGGAGAGGTCAATCGTGTGAAGACCACCACGACTTCTCAGAATGGCATGTGCATCGTGATGGTGAAACTCAACGATGACGTGAACAACAAGGATGAGGTGTGGAGCAAAATCAAGCATGGTCTGAATGGTTTCAAGTCACAGTTGCCTTCTGGCGTGTTGGCCATTGTGGTGAACGACGACTTCGGCAACACCTCGGCTTTGCTCATCGCCATCGAGAGCGACCAGCGCAGTTATCGTGAGTTGAAAGAATACAGTGATGAACTGAGCGACCGACTGCGCAGGATACCGTCTGTGGCCAACGTGAAATTGTATGGCGAACAGAAGCAACAGATATCACTCTATGTCGACCGCCAGCGGCTGCAGGCCTATGGAATCGGACAGCAGATGCTCTTTTCTCGTCTGCAAGCCCAGGGCATCACCACGATGAGCGGCAGCATAGATGATGATGACCAACAGATACCTATCCATGTAGAGACACAGGACAATAGCGAGGAGGAGATTGCCAACCAGATTATCTTCTCCGACCCTGTCACGGGCAAGGTGGCCCGTGTGCGGGATGTGGCACGTGTGGTCAGGGAATACGAACCGATGTCGAGTCGCATATAGCAGGACGTTCAACCCTGTGTGCTACTGTCGATGGAGCTGACTCCCGGGACCAATGTGTTGCA
>JAGCXX010000197.1 GCA_017961115.1 Prevotella sp.
CAATGGCGCACACACATACCTGTGAACCAAACCGCTTGGCTATCTCGTCGATGATTTCGGGGCGGCGAAGGGCAGCACTGTTGATGCTCACCTTGTCGGCTCCGGCATACAACAACCGCTCTACATCTGACAGTTCGTTGACACCGCCGCCAACAGTGAAGGGGATATTGACCTCAGCAGCCACGCGGGTCACCATATCAGTAAAAGTCTTGCGACCTTCGTGACTGGCTGTGATGTCGAGGGAAACAAGTTCGTCGGCGCCCGCATCGCTGTAGGCCTTGCCCAACTCCACCGGGTCACCAGCCTGGCGGAGATTGACGAAATTGGTGCCCTTGACGGTCATACCGTCCTTGACGTCGAGGCAGGGGATGATTCTCTTGGCTAAACCCATGGTTGTGTCAGTTTGCTGATGTCTATCTTTCCTTCATAATATGCTTTTCCGAATACCACGGCTGGGATGCCACGGCGCTCCAGTTCCTCGATGTCCTCATTCGAGGAGACGCCACCGCTGGCTATCAGATGCAGCATGGGATATTCGCGCATGACGGAGGTGTAAAGGTCAAATGCAGGACCGCCCAACATACCGTCGCGTGAGATGTCTGTGCAAAGAACATGGCTCACCCCTTGCTCCACATAGTAGCGGAGAAAAGGAAGAAGGCTCTCCGAGGAATCTTCTTTCCAACCATTGATGCTGACCATACCGTTGCGCACATCAGCTCCGAGGATGATTCTTTCAGAACCATACTTTCTGAGCCATCGGGCGAAAAGGGTGGGAGAGGTGACGGCAACAGAACCCACTGTCACCATAGACGCACCACAAGCAAAAGCCTCTTCGATATCGGCATCGGTCTTGAGACCACCGCCGAAATCCACTTTGAGGGAGGTGTGGGAAGTGATGGAGCGCAACACATCAGTATTGACGATGTGATGAGATTTTGCTCCGTCAAGATCTACCACATGGAGCCGTTTAAACCCCTTTTGCTCAAAGTCTATTGCCACTTCAGTGGGGTTGCTGCTATACACGGTCTTCACATCATAATCACCTTGGGTGAGTCTGACGCACTGTCCGTTGATGATATCGATGGCAGGGATTAGCTCTATCATGTTGTCCGGGTTTTAAGGATGGATGCTTCCGCTGCTATCTGCAAGAAGTTGCTGAGGATAATCTCTCCGACGCGCCCGCTCTTCTCGGGGTGAAACTGAGTGGCATAGAAATTGTCCTTGTGCATGGCTGCGCTGTATGGCTGCACATAGTCGGTTGTCGCAATGGTCTGCTTGCAAAGTGGCACGTAATAACTGTGTACAAAGTACACAAAATCACCTTCCTTGAGCCCTTCGAAAAGTGGGGTCTGGAGTTGGGTGAGTTCGTTCCACCCCATCGCAGGAATCTTGTCCTCATGGCTTACAGGCATAAATCGCCGCACGTCAGCATCAAAGACACCCAAGCAGTCGGTATTGCCTTCTTCTGAGTGCCGGCAAAGAAGCTGCTGACCGATACAGATACCTAAGACTGGTTGACGAAGGGAGCGAATGATATCGTCAAGACCTCGCTCACAAAGGTAACTCATAGCCCCGCTGGCTTCTCCTTGTCCGGGGAAGAGCACACAGTCGGCACTGCGTAGGGTCTCTGCGTCATCGGTGAGACATGGGGTCACACCAAGACGGCGTAGTGCACTCTCCACAGAGTAAATGTTGCCTGCATTGTATTTTACGATTGCAACTTCCATGTCGGTAGGCGTTGGGTCAACTGAATATGATGGTCTTGTTGTGGTAGGTGAGTATCTTGCGCTGGATGTGTTTGGTAACGGCTCTTGAAAGCACTATCTTTTCCAAGTCGCGCCCCTTCAGGACAAGACTGTCTGGGTCTTCCTTATGGGTGATGCGAACCACGTCCTGTTCAATGATAGGACCGGCATCCAATTCGTTGGTCACATAATGGCTGGTGGCACCGATGATTTTCACACCACGTTCCCATGCCTGATGATAGGGTTTGGCACCTACGAAGGCAGGGAGGAAAGAATGGTGGATGTTGATGATGTGATGAGGATAGGCCTCTATCATCTTGTCGGTGATAATCTGCATATATCGGGCGAGAACAATGAAGGTGACTTTCTTCTCCTTCAGCAATTGCATCTCTGCGGCCTCAACCTCTTCTTTGTTGGAGTGGTCCTTTTTCACCGACCATACATAGTAGGGGATGTCGAACTGCTCCGCCACATAGCGCAGGTCCTCATGGTTGCTGATGATGCAGGGGATGTCAACATTCCACTCACCTGCCTTGTAACGGGCAAGGAGGTCGTAGAGGCAATGGCTCATCTTGCTGACGAAAATCGCCATGCGTGGGCGGATGTCGTTGAAATAGAGGTTGAATGTCATTTGGTAACGCTGAGCGTACAATGTCGTGATATATTCCTCTATCTTCTCACGCGGTATCAGAAACTTGTCCAATTCCCATTCTATGCGCATGAAGAAAACACTGTCCTGACGGTCTACATATTGGTCGAGATAGACAATGTTGCCCTGATTGTCAGTGATGAACTTCGTCACTTCAGAGATGATGCCCGGTTGGTCGGGACAGTGCAATAACAGTATGGCTGTTGGTCTCATTATTTCCTTTCTCTCAAAAATTAGTGCAAAGGTAAGGCTTTTCTGTCATTTTTACTCACTTTTATCGCATAAAAAAGAAATTTGAGGGTTTTTTGATATATTTTTACCGATTTTATTCACAAAAAACAGAATAGGGCATTAGAGTTTTATTATAGAGTTATTATAGAGATAGTATATGTTTTGTGTGGCAGAGACATTATTTCGGCAAAAATCTTGTTTTTTCATAGATATTACTTCCTAAATATACAAAAAATTGTCCAATATCTACAAATTTTGTATCTTTGCACCCGCAAAATGATACAGATGAGAAAATATAGTATTGCAGATAATCAAGAACTGACGGCCTTTGCACTGCAAAGTATGCTGAAACGTGATAAGAACAACGAGGTTTATCATGCTGTTGATAAAGTGGGACTGATAGAGTTTCTGAAAGAAAACGAGGATTCAGTCGTAATACTCGATTATACCTTGTTTGATTTTCAAGATGAACAGCAGTTGCTCATTGTCAGTGAAAGGTTTTCAATGACGGCCTGGGTGTTGTTGAGTGATGTTTTGTCGAAAGGATTTCTGCAGAAGACGATTTATTCATCGCAGATGTTCAGTGTGGTGTTTAAGGATGAGCCATTTAAGGTGATTTGCGATGCTATCCAATACGCCTCAGAGGGAAAACGCTACGTCAGTCAGCGAGCCACCGAATTGATTCTCGGACAAAAACAGGAGGATGAGGAACTTGCCGTGCTGACTGCGACGGAGACGGAGATATTGAAGGCTATAGCACAAGGAAAAACAACAAGGGAGATAGCAGCCGAACGTTTCTCGAGCATTCATACCGTGACCACACATCGAAAGAATATTTTTCGCAAACTGGGTATCAACACAGCGCACGAAGCGGTGAAGTACGCGCTCCGTGCGGGGTTGGTAGATCCTATGGAATTCTACATTTAATCTTCCTTGACAATCGGATAGAGTTCAATAAACTCTCCCTGATGGTTTTGGCCGTCGTTGATGAGTTCTGCTGTTTTTTGCCCCACTGTCTCTATATCGTGGAAGCCTGGTAAAGCCATATTGCCATTCAGGTCGGTCGTTGTAGGACCTGGATGTACAGAGAATATCTCCAAAGATGTGTTGCTTTGCTGAATCTCTGTCGCCATCACACCCATCATCGCATTCTGGGCGGCCTTGCTGGCGACGTATGCCAAAGGATGCCAATAGGGACTGATTTCCGAGGGGACGGTAATGTTGACAATGCGTCCTTTGTTATTGGTGAGCAGCGGCAACAGCAACTTGGTCAGTGCAAAAGTTCCGATGAAGTTCACGTCGAGCGTTTCCTTGATGTCACTGAGTTCCGTATGCAAACTGTCAACACTCATGTCGCCTGGAATACCTGCATTGTTGACGAGCAATGATAGATGTGGATATTTCTCACTGATTTCTTTGGTGGCATGCTCTATGCTGGCAAGGTCGCGCAGTTCGATGTTGACCCAGCCAAGCACGTCAACACCTGCCGATTTCAACTCATTGACAGCACTCTCGGCACGCTGCTGGTCGCGTGCTCCAAGGATGACCTGCCAACCACTCTTTCCGAGATGTTTGGCGATTCCGAATCCGATGCCTTTGTTGGCACCTGTTACAAATACAATTTTTGCCATAATGATTTTATTTTAAAGCTTGTTTGATATCCTCCAACAAATCCTCACCGTTTTCGAGGCCGATGCTGAGACGCACGGTGGTGTCTGGGACTGACATCTCCGCACATTGCTCTGGTGTGAAAAGACCAAAAATGGTCGAGGCAGGATGGATGGCTAGCGACTTGCGGTCGAAAAGATTTGTTGCCCTATGGATAACCTGCAGCCTGTCGATGAAAGAGAAGGCTGCCTCCTTCGATTCAAGGTCGATGGTGAAAACGGCACCGGGCAACGGACCGAATTGCTGCTCCGACAATTCGTGGAAGGGATTGTCCTCTAATCCTGTATAGTTGACGCGTTTGATTTCTGCCAACTGCTGACATTGACTGGCGAGCCACAGGGTGGTCTCTGATTGCCGACGGTAGCGGATGTCGAGTGTGTCAAGACCGAGGGTCTCCATGTAGGCGACCTGTGGTGTCATCAAACTGCCGAGATTTGTCACCAATTCAGTTTTCACACGGGCTGTAAATGCCAATTTCTTGCCTACGCGTTTAGTGCGACTCTGCATGGCTGGCGACGGATGCAGTGACCAGTCGTAAGTGCCGTAGTCGATGAGCAGACCACCGAGGCCAGTGCCTCCGCCGGAGATGTACTTCGTACTGCTGACCACTTCGATATCCACGCCGAACTCATTGGCATGGAATACCGAAAAGGGTACGATGGTCGTGTCGGCAATAAGGGGGACGCCATACCTATGGGCTATCTCCGACAATGCCTTAATATCGGCCACAAAAAGTTGTGGATTGGTAATAATCTCGAAAAACAAGGCACACGTCTTGTCATCAATCTGTTCAACCACATCCTGGATATTCGTGAAATCTACAAAGCGTGACTCTACGCCAAAATTACCCAATGTTTCGCGAATCAGAGAGACACTGTTGCCGAAGAGATGCTTTGAGGCAACAATGTTCAAACCCGCCGCACTGACAGCCGTCAGTGCGTAGTGGATGGCCGCCATGCCTGTGTTGAGGGCTGTGGCGCTCAGTGCTCCCGTAATCTGCCGCACTCGCTCTTCCAGATGACTAACGGTCGGATTGACTATGCGGGCATACGACGGTGCCATGCTTCGTCCGCAGAAAGCGTCACTCATCGCCTTGGCAGAGGGAAACTCGAAGGATGCCGTGTGATAGATTGGCATCGAAAGGGCGCCATAGGGGTCGGGCTTCTGATACTTGGTGGTTAATACTTTCGTTTCGTACTGCATATTTCACTACACTTTTCTACTCCCGACAATCTTGCGGACGGCGATGACAAGTTGGTCCACATCCTCGCGTGTATTGTAGAGGGCGAAGGTTGGACGGACACTCATCTCGTAGCCGAGGGCACGCAGGGCAGGCTGGGCACAGTGGTGGCCAGCTCGGACGGCAATGCCCTCCTTATCGAGCAGTTGACCGGTCTCGGGAACAGGAATGCCGTCGAGTACAAAACTGACCACAGAGATGCGGTTTTTAGGATTGCCAATGAGTGTGAGGCCTTTGATTTGGGCGAGTTGCTCACGGGCGTATTCCGTTAGTTTGTGCTCATGTGCCTCGATGTTGCGGATGCCGAGGTGTCGAACATAGTCAAGGGCGGCACCGAGTCCGATGGCGTCGGCTACGTTGGGCGTGCCGGCCTCAAAACGTGCAGGGGGTACGTTGTACTCCGTGCGTTCGATGGTGACGTCCTTAATCATGTTGCCACCGCCCTGCCAAGGCTGCATCTTTTCAAGTAATGCCCGACGTCCATAGACTACGCCTATGCCGTTAGGGCCATAGATTTTGTGTCCGCTGAACACGAAAAAGTCAGCTCCAAGTTGCTGCACATCAACGGGTGCGTGGGCTATCGATTGTGCCCCATCAATGAGAACGGGGATATTATGCGAGTGTGCGATATCGATGATGCGCCCAATGTCGTTGATGGTTCCGAAGGTGTTATTCACATGACCTACGCTGACAAAGCGGGTGTGGGGTGTGATGAGGCGCTCAAACTCTGAGAGCACAAGGTCGCCGTTCTTGTCCGTGGGAATGGCTTTTAGCGTGCAACCTCTCTCGTGGCACACTTGTTGCCAGGGCACGATGTTGGCGTGGTGATCAAGTTCGGAGACGATGACCTCATCTCCAGGTGTCAGGAACTGCCGTCCGTAAGTCTGCGCCACAAGGTTGATTCCCTCAGTGGTACCACGAACGAAGATGATTTCCTCACTCGAGGCTGCGTTGATGAATCGCTGCACTTTTTCGCGAGCCTCCTCGTAGGCATCAGTGGCTCGAGCGGCCAACGTGTGGGCTCCACGATGGATATTCGAATTATAATTTTTGTAGTAATCCGATATCTTGTCGATGACCTGAAGGGGCTTTTGAGTGGTGGCTCCGTTGTCGAGCCATACTAGGTCGTGACCGTTAACCTTCTGCTGCAACACGGGAAAGTCCTTCTTGATTTCCTCAGAGTTTAGGGTGTCCACTTCATCATAGTGCAGAGAGCGCAGTTTATCGGTTTCTGGGATGCCGATGCCGAAACCGTTATAGTCCTTGGAAACGGACTTCATGGGTTCATTTGTCCCAGAATCTCCTATATACGGTAGGTCAGCATATCCACTGCCTCCTGCCAGCAACTGCTTGAAGCCTGCTTCCAATTCCTCAAGGTGAAGGGCTTCATCAGGAAAGATGCTCTGACGAACTTCCCTAACCTCTTCGGGACAGTATTTTTGGGCGAGGTCACGAAGGAGGGCTAATACCCCACCGTCAGGGGTTGGGAAACTACTGATTTCTGACAAATTGAGCATTATTTCTCTACTTTATTCCTATGCTGATAGTCGTGATAATAGCCTACCTCCACGTTCTCCAATACCGCGATGGCATCGTCGGTGAGGGCAGCCAGCGAGAAGTATTTTGTTAATAGGTATGAGGCTACGCCAAACTTGTCAAGTCCCATCAGTCGGGCACTGAGCGATGGGGCTATCTCGCCTGGGATGCCGCTCTGGTGAAGGCCGATGACTCCTTGGCTCTGCTCGCCGGTGCGAACGAGGATAATCTTTGTTGTACCTACTCCTCTGCCTGTCAGGTATTGGCCCTCTACCTCCACCTTGTCGCTCGGAATGATGGGAACACCGCGCCAAAGGATGACTTTTGTGCCAAAGAGATCCGTCGTCACAGGAGGTACGCCACGCCATGTGCACTCACGCTCGAAGGCGGCGATGGCACGTGGATTGGCAATAAAGAAAGCGGGCTCTTTCCAAACCAGCGACAGCAGTTCGTCGAGGTCGTCGGGCGTTGGCGACCCATAACGCGTGGTGATGCGGCAGGCAGGATTGACCGAGGCAAGCAATCCGAATTTCTTGTTGTTGATCAGTTCCCACTCCTGGCGCTCCTTGATGCTCTCAATTGATAGGCGCAACTGCTCTTCCAATTGGTTGTAGGGATTGTTGTAAAGGTCAGAGACGCGGGTATGCACACGAACCACTGTCTGAAGGGTATTGAGATTGTACTCCTTCGGATTTTCCTCATAGTCAATGTAGGTTTCGGGGATGATGTTGTCCTCCTCGTGGCCACTGACAAGGTCGATGTGTTTCTCGCCGTTGTCGTTGACCGAGGCTTTAAGACGCAACTGCTTGTCTACAGCTTTGTTGAATGTCTCACGAAAATCGGGAACCTCTTTGATAAACTTCACCAATTCTTTCAGTTTCAGTCCGAGGAAAACGGTAGGTGTGATGGCACGGACGCTGACTGTGGATTCCTGCTCATCCAGCAGGTCGGCCTCGCCGAAGTACTCGCCGTCACCCAAAAGGGCTATTCGAAGGTCCTCACCGTGAGGTCCTTTACTGATGACCTCTGCTTGTCCGCTGGCCACGATGAAAAAACGTTGCTTGTCCTTGCCTTCTTCTACAAAAAGATTGTCGACATCAACTTCTTTCGCCTCAAATGAGTTAACCAAACGGTTTAGTATCTCGTCATCGAACTCAGAGAAAAGAGGGATTGCCTTCAGATTCTTGGCGGTGAACGAGGGCACACCGTTGACGTACTGTATTGGCAGACGGTCATTTTTGCGGAGTTCCACTTTCGTGCGGTTGACACGGAAAGTGCCGCCGCTAACCTGTACCCAGGGCAATAGTTTCAGGAGAAGTCTCGGTGTGATACTGCCCATCTGTGGGGCGGTCTTGGTGGTCGTCGCCAGCCTCCTGGCGGTGGCAGTGGTCACACTGCGCTGAAGATTTGAATCTGCCATGATAATTTACGTTTTTATGATTTACACAATAATTCTTTACTGATTTTGCTTTCTCTCACCTTTCAAGTGATTTAAAAAAAATAAGATATCACTTCGCAATGTAGTTGAGCCATTACTACAGATTAACCATTTCAAGTACAACAGCTATTTTTTGATTACAACCTTGTAGGTTGTCCCTTCTACATGTTCTACTGACAGTACGTTGTATCCCTGTTCCTTTGCGTTGCGTGGAACATTGTCAAGAGGCTCACCCTCTGCAAGCAGCACTTCCAAGATGTCGCCCTCGTTGAGTTTTGACAGTTCAATCTTAGTCTTCACAAAGGTCATCGGGCAATGCTCCTTCGTGATGTCCAATACTTTTGTTGCCATATTTGTCGGTTTTAAAAATATGAATAGTTCTTGTTTATATCAAATAAACAGTGTTCGTCCTCCTTCGCTGAGGTTCAAAAAAGACGCTACACCGAGCACGTCTTTCACTTCGGGTATAAAGTCTTCCTTTTTCAGTCCCAACACATGCATAGCCATCTCGCAGGCATAGAGGTTGATGCCAAGGACCTTCGCTGCCTCTACGAGTTCCTCAAGTGTCGCCACGTTGTTCTTGCGCATTAGATATCGGAAGATTTTCGGTCCTGCACCGAAGAAATTGAAACGACTGGTAGGCGTCACCTTCAGACCGCCCATCATGAAGCCGAAAATTTTCGTCAGCCAATTGCCACCCGTAAACGAGCGTCCTTGCTTGCGCTTGATGGCGTCAAGTCCCCAAAACGTGAAGAAGATATTAACTTCATACCCCACTGCGGCTGCGCCTGTACCCAATGTGAATACAGCCGTCAGTTTGTCAAAATCGCCACTGAATGCGATGATGCTCAATTTCTTTTCTGCCATTTTTGTCGGTTTTAATATGCTATGTCAGTGTATCCCGGGTGCAGAGTGATACTTGCACTAATGATGAAAATGCTACGCCTGATTTCGCACAAGATTTATTATGTGCAAAATTAGGGCGATTTTGCCAGTTGCAAAATAGCTCAAATGTGGCATTCTTACTACCAAATATTTGGTATTTTACAGCAAATCATGATAGTTCATTGCAAAAACTCGGGAATAAGAACATACATTTTCGACTGTTACCACCATGTCAATGTAGGGATAGACGAAAAGCGATGCATCGCGCGAGAAACAAAAACCGACAACAGTTTCAAGCGGATGCATCGCATGGAAAAACAAACCTTACTTAATACTTATTGTTTCAATTTCACCCTACTTCCAAATAATTAAGCAATTATCACTTCATTGTGTTATTAATCCATTACTCCTGATTGCTTGGAAGTAAAAATGCCAACAAGAATCATATGGCTTAACTACTTTAACGACTTAAACAAAAACAATTCTTTTATAGGTGTACTTCCTTGTCCACTACCTCTCCGTTCAAAATCTTGAAGGAGTTGAGGTGAGGCTGTCCGTCAAGAAGTGAGAGAATGGCGTAACGAATGGTGGGGTCGTTTGCCAGCCGCAAGTCTTCCTGCGAAGGACGTGATGGCGAGGCTGGGTGAGAGTGCCAGTTGGCGAGAATCTTAAGACCTTTGGAACGACTGTATCGCAGGGCGGAAAACTGGTCCTTCGGTGCGAAGGAGAAATGTTCTGACGAGTGGTCGACATTCTCCATCCAATAGTTTTCGGTCACGTCACCATCGGCAGTACCCAAAAGATAACCGCACGATTCTTCGGGCGCGTCCTTCTCTGCCTGTCTTATCATTTCCTCTATGATGTCTTTTGGAATGTTCATACATTTAATGGTTTTTGAGGTCACATGCGGCCTGCTCGTAATCGATAAGATGGTCGATGGTGGGATTCGTTCCGCAAATGGCACATGTGGGACGTTGCTTCACATTGATCGTGCGGAATTGCATAGTCTTGGCATCAAATGTCAGCAGTCTGTTGGTGAGCAATTCTCCTATGCCAGTGAAGTATTTCAATGTCTCGGCGGCTTGGATGGTTCCGAGCATGCCAGCAATGGCTCCGAGTACTCCAGCTTGAGAACAAGTTGGGACGGCTCCAGCTGGAGGTGGCTCCTTAAAGAAACAACGATAGCATGCCGTGCCGGGTAAGTGCGTAAAAGTCTGACCGTTGAAACGCAGGATACCTCCATGGGAGAAGGGTTTTCCCGCCATTACGCAGGCATCGTTGATGAGGAACTTAACAGGGAAATTGTCTGTACCGTCCACCACGAAATCATATTCCTTTATGATATCTAAGGCATTGGATGAGTCGAGGAACTCATAGTAGGTATCCACCTTGACATCGGGGTTGATGGCAAGGATTTTCTCTTCGGCACTCTTGACCTTAGGCACCCCCACATCCTTTGTGAAGTGAATCACCTGTCGCTGGAGATTGCTTAGGTCCACCACATCAGCGTCAACAATGCCAATACGCCCGATGCCGGCGGCAGCCAGATAGAGGCTCACGGGAGCGCCTAGGCCGCCGGCACCCACCACGAGCACGCGGGCATTCATTATCTTCTCCTGGCCTTCTACGCCAACATCTTGTAACAGTATGTGCCGCGAGTATCGCAGTATCTGTTCTTCTGTCAAGTCTATCATAAATTTCCACCTCCCATGAAATACAAGAAATCCACTCTGTCGTCTTCTTTCAACTGAATCTTATCCCATTCATTGGAATCGGCAAACTCCTCATTCACTTGAACGCTAACCATTTCTGGTTGCTGCACGTCATTTTGTCTGATCAGTTCACTCACATTGAGCGGCAGGTTGACTTCCTGCACTTCTCCATTTACATAAATCTTTGCCATGTCTTTGTCGGTTTTGGGGGTGCAAGCTCAGTGCAAGCCGAGAGCTCAAAGTGAGAGGGACTTCGTCTGAACTTGCAACCAGTTTAAACTGTTTGCAAAGATACAGCATAAAACAACATGCAGAAATAGCACATCAGCGGTAAACAGCATACCATATTATTGGTATTTTTGCTATAATCTATTTGCTAAACAACGAAGGAGTAATTTTTTTTACTATTCTTGTCTATAAATGAATGTCGGATTTCTCAAAAATACAAATATTTTATTAATATGGACAAATTTGAAAAAATGAATAAGATTTTCTAAAAAAAATGCGAAAAATTTTGCAAAAGTGATAAAAAATAATTATATTTGCCAAACATTTAAATTATATAAGATAGATATGGCAAAGTACAACATCACGGAAAAAAAGGAGAAGGAGGCTGCATATCGAAGCCTCGTAAGTCCTCGGCTCATGGATGAGTTGAAGGAGAAGATTCTTGACCTAATCCTGATACAGAAAAAGTACAAGGATAAGGATTACTCTGCGAAAAAATTGGCTGAAGACTTGGGTACCAATACCAGGTATATCTCTGCTGTAGTCAATGTAAGGTTTCACATGAACTATACTTCATTTGTCAATAAGTTCCGCATCGAGGAAGCCATGACATTGTTGGTGGACAAGAGATACCAAGATTTGAACATGGAGGACATCAGCAATATGGTGGGGTTCTCCAACAGACAGTCTTTCTATGCCTCCTTCTACAAAATCAACGGAGTGACACCAAGGGAATACAAACTGAGGCATTTTGCCCAGCACCCAGCACAAAAAGAAGGGAAAAAAAGAGGACGGAAACCTAAAACGGTTGTTTTAGCGAAAGCCGAATAGGACAATGACAGAGGATTTTTGTTACGCCGGTGAGAGATTTGCCGACATTCAGATGTTGAGATATCGGCTCAATGGATTCAACCAACTGAGCCTGAAACAGAAACTTTATATCTATTATCTCTCCGAAGCCACATTATGGGGGCGTGACATCACTTTCGACCAAATGGGAGCAGACAATCTCCAAATCAGGAAACTGATGGAGATTGTCTGTTTGTATGCCAAGGAGAATGGGATTGATCAAGGCCCGGAATACCAAGCAATGGAGACATACCTGAAAAGGCTATGGTTCTCAAATGGCATTCACCACCACTACGGGGGAGAGAAGTTCATACCAGATTTCACCGAACAATATTGGGAAGATATGGTTCGAAAAATCGAACCCAACTCTTTACCTTTAAACGCTGGACAGACTGTTGACGAGATGATACACCACCTGAAAATGGTAATCTTCAACCCTGATGTCTGCCCCAAAAGGGTAAACAAGACCAACGGTGAGGACCTTGTCTTGACTTCCGCATGCAACTTCTACAAAAATGTGACACAGAAGGAGGTGGAGGCTTTTTATGCGGAGATGAAGGATAACAACGACATGCAACCCCCTTCATGGGGACTCAACAGCCGATTGGTCAAAGAGAATGGACAACTCAGAGAACGGGTGTGGAAGGTGGACGGACTTTATGGCGAGGCCATCACCCATATCATTTACTGGCTTAGAAAAGCTGCCGAGGTAGCGGAGAATGAAGGTCAGCGTGAGGTGCTCAACCTACTCATCAGCTATTACCAATCAGGCGACCTGCGCACTTTCGACAATTATTCCATCAGATGGGTTGAGTGCCATGAGGGAGACATAGATTTTATTAATGGCTTCATCGAGGTGTATGACGACCCTCTCGGCATCAAGGCCACATGGGAGGGGTTGGTGGAATACAAGGATAAAGAAGCAAGCAAACGGACAAGGGCCATCAGTGACCATGCGCAGTGGTTTGAGGATCACTCGCCAGTCGACGACAGGTTCAGAAAAAAAGTCGTAAAAGGCGTTACCGCCAATGCCATCTGCGCAGCCATGCTCGGTGGTGGAGAATACCCGTCTACCGCCATAGGTATCAATCTGCCCAATGCCGACTGGATAAGGGCGACGCATGGCAGCAAGAGCGTCACCATCAGCAACATTACCGATGCCTACAACAAGGCGGCAAAAGGCAGCGGATTCAAAGAAGAGTTCGTTGCCGACAAGGAGACTCTTGCTCTCATCGAGAAATATGGTGATGCTTGTGACGACTTGCACACCGACTTGCATGAATGCCTGGGTCATGGAAGCGGACAGTTGTTGCCGGGTACTGACCCAGACGCATTGCGGGCATATGGAAGCACCATAGAGGAGGCAAGGGCCGATTTGTTCGGACTGTATTACATGGCTGACCCCAAACTGATTGAACTGGGATTGCTCCCTGATGGCAACGCCTACAAGGCACAATATTACTCATATCTGATGAACGGTATGATGACCCAACTGACA
>JAGCXX010000198.1 GCA_017961115.1 Prevotella sp.
AGATGATGAAGAGGTTGAGGTACTCTGCGAGGGAGAAGAATCCGAATCCCATACCCGAATACTCTGTATGGTGTCCGGCAGTCAGCTCGCTCTCAGCCTCCGCCATGTCAAACGGTCCGCGGTTGGCCTCTGCGTTTCCTGCTACGAGGAAGGTGAGGAAGGCGATGATGGCAGGGATATGTCCCTTGAAGATGAGCCAGTTCCATGGTCCTGTCTGTGCCTCCACGATGCCGCTGACCTGCAGCGTACCCGTGAGGATGACCGCCGTGATGAGGCAGAGGCAGAGCGATATCTCATAGGATATCATCTGCACGGCGCCACGCATGGCGGAGACGACGGAATATTTGTTGTTGGAGGCCCATCCGGCGAGGAAGATGCCCACGATGCCAATAGACGATATGGCGGTAAGCAGGAAGATGCCCACGTTGAAGTCGAGCACACCGGCACCCTTGTTCCATGGCAGGAAGCCAAAGGCACCCACCGACCCGATGATGACGAGCAGCGGTGCTACGCCATAGAGCAACTTGTCGGCACGGTCGACGAAGAAGATTTCCTTGATGAGCATCTTGAGCACGTCGGCGAACACCTGAAGCGTGCCCCAAGGACCGACACGCATCGGGCCAAGACGGCACTGGAAGTAGGCGCACACCTTACGTTCCATGAATATCAGAGCGATAGCGATGAGGGCGTATGCCACGAGTATCAGCAAGCCCACGATCACACACTCTATCAGAATCGACCAGAAGTCCCCGAGGCCTAATGTCTCGCGGAGCAGGGAGTCGAACCATTGTGATACGATAGAAAAATCAAACATAAGAAGTATTTCTTGAATGTGAAAACGTGGTTATCTGTCAATGTCGGGAATGACGAAGTCGATAGCTGCTCCCGTGGTCACGAGGTCGGCGATTTTCTGTCCTCTCAGCATCGGGTCGAGTGCACCAACGAGGGTGAGGCCCATCGGGCGCATCTTCATACGATACGGGCTCTTGTCGCCTCTTGAGTCGAGATAGACACCAAACTCACCGCTGGCGCCCTCGACGGAGAAGTACCATTGTCCCTCAGGCACCCTGATGACAGGTTTCTGCTTGACGTAGAAGTCTCCCTCTGGGATGTTGTCGATGAGTTGCTCGATGATGTCGAGACTTTGGTAAATCTCCTGAATATGCACCAGGTAGCGGTCCATGGAGTCGCATCCCGTGAGGGTAATCTGTTTCCACTCCACCTTGTCGTAGAGGTCGTAGGGATGATTTTTCCTCACATCGTTGGCCCATCCGGCAGCACGTCCGGCAGGACCTGTCACACCATAGTTGATGCAGTCCTCGCGTCCCATCACGCCCACCTGCTCGAAGCGGTTGTGTGTGATGACATTGTCGCCGAACACATCCATGTACTCCTGAATCATCGGACGGAGGTACTTGCAGAGCGTCTTCGTGTTCTCTACGAAGTTGGGGTCGATATCATCCTGCAGTCCACCTATCCTGTAATAGTTCTGAATCAGTCTTCCGCCAGTGGTCTCCTCCATGACGTTGAGCACATGCTCGCGGTCGCGCATGCAGTAGAGGAATGCCGTGAGGGCACCGAGGTCCTGTGCACAGCATCCGCAGTAGAGCAGGTGGGAGTCGATACGCTGCAACTCATCCATGATGGTGCGGATGTATTTGATGCGGTCGGTGAGTTCGATGCCCATGCCCTCCTCGATGACGCCGACGAGAGCGTGGCGGTGCATCATGGCGGAGAGGTAGTTGAGTCTGTCGGTCAGGGCGAGTGTCTGCGGGTAGGTATATCCCTCCCACATCTTCTCTATGCCTCTGTGGATATAGCCCAGATGGGGATAGATGCGCTTGACGGTCTCACCGTCGACGACTGTTTGGAGTCGGAGCACACCGTGTGTTGACGGGTGCTGCGGTCCGATGTTGATTACATAGTCGTTCTCATCGAAGAGACGATGCTTCTTGGTCAGGAGCCTGCCGTCATCGTCGAGGCCGTATTCCGTGGCGTAGTCCGACTCGACGTCATCCTCCAGGGAGTAAGAGTCGTCGAACTGCCAGTCCTTCCTGAAGGGATGGCCCTTGAAGTCGTTGCGCAGGAAGAGGCGGTCCATGTGCGGGTGTCCGAGGAACTTGATGCCGAAGAAGTCGTACACCTCACGCTCCAGCAGATCGGCACCTTTCCAAAGGTCGATGACGGAATAGATGACATGGTCTTCTCCCGTCTGTCTAGCGATGGTCTTCACACTGGTGCGCTCATGGGTCTCGGTATTCTCGAGGATATAGACGCAGCCCAGTCCCTCCTCGCCGAAGTCCTCTCCGACGATGGTCACGAGGTAGTCAAAATGCTGTTTCTCCTTCAGGTCGCGCATCTCGCGGCAGAGGCTGTCGAATGCGATGGTCTTGCTGTCGAGTTTCATTTGGCTTCCTCCTGTTCCTTTTTGAGTTGCTCGGTGAATTCCTCAGGGACGTCGGTCACGACAATCGGTTGTTTCCAACCCGATGCGAGCGCCGCGTTCGACAGGCCCAGTTCACGTTCCTCAGCATTCTGCTTATGGTTGGCTCCACCGAGGAATTTCTCGATTTTCACCTTCCGCTGCAATTGCATCATACCATAGAGGATGGCCTCGGGACGCGGTGGGCAACCAGGGATATAGACATCCACCGGCACGATTTCCTCGATGCCCTTCACCACGTGGTAGCTGGACTTGAACGGTCCGCCAGAAATGGTGCATCCACCGACAGCAACCACATATTTGGGTTCGGCCATCTCGTCGTAGAGGCGTTTGAAAGCTGGCGCCATCTTGTGAGTGATGGTACCTGCAGTCATAATCAGGTCGGCCTGACGGGGTGAGTTGCGTGTCACCTCGAAGCCGAAACGTGAGAAGTCGTAGCGTGCGCATCCCACTGCCATGAACTCAATACCACAGCAGGATGTGCCGAAGGTGAGCGACCACAGCGAGTTGGACCTGCCCCAGTTGATGAGCTGGTCGAGATTGCCGGTCACCACATTGACTCCGCCCTCATGGAGTTCTTCCACAATGCGCTCCAGAGCCTCATTGTCCTTGAACTCCTCGTAGGGAATGCTTTTGATGTGTGGTTTTCTTACTTCCATTCCAACGCTCCTTTCCGCCAGGCGTATGCCAGGCCAAATACGAGCACGAGCAGGAAGAAACCGATGCTGACCACTGCCATTGCACCGTATTTCTGCACCACTACCGCCCATGGGTATAAGAAAACAGTCTCGATGTCGAACACGAGGAAAAGGATGGCAAAGAGGTAATAACCTATCGACACGGGAATCCACGAAGACCCATGTGTAGGAATACCACACTCAAATGGCTCACCTTTTACCTTGTTGTACGACCGAGGCCCAATCAGCTTGGCAATGACGTATGCACCCACCACCAAGACAACTGCCGTTAAGATAACGGTAACTAACAAAGTGAAATACATATATATGTTATTAATAATGATTGTGTGCTCATCAAGAGTGACAACTCATTTATGGCGACAAAGGTAGCAAAAAAAACGCATATATAAACCAATTTTCCATTAATTTTTGGGGAAGCAGGGTTTTTCTATAGTCGGACGGGGCGGACGAGTCGGACGGGTCGGACAAGTCGAACAAGTCAGAGTGAGACAAACCTCATTAATCCCTCCATAGGACTCTGTAGCACCCGGTCGACAAGGAAGCCCTCCATCTGGGCAGCCTCTTTCAGTTCCTCCTGATAGTACCAAGCCACACTTCCGATGGCTCCTACTGGCAGGTCGCGTCTGCCATACTGCACGATATTGCGCTTGAAGAATGCACGGAAATTGTTGACGACCAACTTCCTCACCTCTTCGACGTGGATATGGCTGTGGATGAAACGAGAGGTCCTGGCAAGGTAGCGGTTGGGCAGCGGCTGACGATAGACCGCCTGGATGATATCCGACACCTCCTGTTGGGTTTCCTTCAGATAATCCTCAAGCAAACCATTGGGCATCAATCCTTTGCAAAGAGACCCCAAAAAAAGTTTTCCCAAAACAGCACCGCTTCCCTCATCGCCGAGAATGAAGCCCAGCGGTGGAGTGTTGGCGATGATGGATTGCCCGTCGTAGAGTCCGGAATTGGAACCAGTGCCGAGGATGCAGGCGATGCCCTCCCCATGGCCGAAGAGCGCATGGGCTGCCCCCAACAGGTCGCTCTCCACTTTGATTATTGCTTTAGGAAATGCCTTGCTCAAAATCCCGTTCATCCACTCCCTCATCTCCGGACGGATGCCAGCTCCGTAGAAATGCACCTCTTTGATGAGGTCAACTGACACGGGTGGTATTTGTGGCAGCAACTCATCGAGCAGGATTCCGCAGATTTGCTCATCGGTCTGGAAAAAGGGATTGATGCCCTGAGTGGACATCCTCAGAGGAATTGCTTCCGAGGCTGTCAGACACCAGTCGGTTTTGGTGCTTCCGCTGTCAGCTATCAGTATCATATTTTATCTTTTATCCATATTTTTGGCAAAGATACAACTAATTTTTCTTAACTTTGCAAACGGAAATGAAATAATAGAAAAGTATACACCCCATTGACGTGACATTCAATATGTACAAAAGATTGTTTTTGCTGATTGCCGTACTGTTGACATCGGTGCTGCCTTCGCATGCCGTGCTCAAGGAGAAGGACTTGGAGCAGACCCTCACCATCCTGCGCCAGGACATCACCGGTTTCTATAAGAACCTGCAGCATGAGGCGGAAGGACACAGAGAAGAACGTGAGAAAATCTTCAGCAACCTAATCAACATCTCGAAGCGGAGCAGCCAGAATGCGCTGATGCTCTACTCACAGAAGGAGGACTATGTCTTTGACCTTACCTATGCCTGCAATGAGGTGACCAAACTCTATCGCGAATATCACCGCAGCATCCAGCCGTTCCGCAACAGCATCACCAACATCGATACCGAGATTGCCCGTTACGACAGTCTGAAGAACAGTCTCGCCAAGATGTCTTACCGCAGTCTGTCGGACAAGGCGAGGATAGACCGCAACGTATGCCTCACCCTTGCCGTATGCATCAGCCGCATGCTTAAGGAGAACAAGGAGAGCATGAGCGACTACATCAAGATATATGAGTCGACAGAGGAACGTCTGCAGAATCTCCACGACTATGCCAACCTGAGATACAACGAGATACAGAACAACATCTTCGTCAACGGTGGTGAGAACTACCTCAGCATCCTATCCAACTTCAGGGGACATCTGTCGAAAACCAAGGACATGGTTTTAGACAAATACGAGCCATACGACAGTGAAATCCACTCACAGTGGGACAGCAGGATGATTATCGGCCTGTTCATCACGATGGCCATCTTTGCCTTTGCAGCCATGCTGATAAGCGTTCTCGGAGCCAAGGCCCTTCCAGAGAAGTTGCGCACGGAGAGTTTCCTCGCCAAGCGCACCGTCATCATCATGACCGCCACGGTCATCATATTCGCCATTGCCCTGCAACTCATCCGCATCACCTGGGAGCAGAATTTCTTCATCATGGCAAGCAGCCTGCTCACCCAGTATGCCTGGCTGCTTGGCGTCATCCTTGTCTCACTGCTGCTGCGTGTGGACGCCACCCAACTGATGAACGCGCTGCGCATCTATGCTCCGCTGATTGTCATCGGATTCATCATCATCGCTTTCCGTATCATCCTCATCCCCAACGAACTGGTCAACCTTATCCTGCCGCCCATCCTGCTCATATGTGCTTTATGGCAGTGGTGGGTCATCAGCCACCATAACGACAACATCCCCAAATCAGACGTGTTCTACACCTACATCTCCATGTTGGTGTTCGTTGTCTCAGTGGTGTCCTCCTGGATAGGATACACATTACTCAGCGTGCAGTTGCTCATTTGGTGGATCATGCAGCTCACCTGCATCCTCACCATCACCTGCCTCCGCTCATGGATTAAGGCCTACCGCAAGCGCAAGGAGGATGAACTCAGGGAGAGTTTTATCAGTCGCAACATGCCCTATGAGCAGCCGTCGGTCACCGACACATGGTTTGGCGACCTGCTCTACAGTGTGCTGCTCCCCGCACTCGGCGTGATGTCGGTGCTGCTTGCCATCTACTGGGCGGCATCGGTGTTCAACCTCACCGAACTGACATGGCGCATCTTCACCTATAAGTTCATCGACTCTCCCAACATCACCATCAGTGTGCTCAACATCGCACTGGTAATCATCCTGTGGATGGTGTTCTCCTATCTCAACCGCACCATCAAGGCCATTTACCTGCAACATCTACGCCATAAGGACAAGACCACGGCAGAGAGCCGTTTTGTGATGGGCAAGAACATCATACAATTGGTGGTGTGGGGAGCCTGGCTCATCATCAGCCTCGCCATCTGCCATGTCGACAACACCTGGATTGTGGTGGTGTCGGGCGGTCTGTCAACGGGTATCGGTTTCGCCTCAAAGGATATCCTTGAGAACATCTACTACGGCATCTCACTCATGGCAGGGCGCATCAAGGTGGGTGACTGGATTATCTGCGACGACATCCGCGGAAAGGTGAAATCCATCAGTTATACCAGCACCATGGTGGAGTCGGTCGACGGTTCGGTCATCGCCTTCCAGAACAGTCAGCTGTTCACCAAGAATTACAAGAACATGACGAAGAACCACGGCTACGAGATGCACACCCTCGATGTAGGCGTGGCATATGGCACCGACATTGAACTATGTCGCCGGCTGCTGGTGGATGCAGTCTCCAAACTCAATTTCATCAAGCGCGACCCCAACCATCACAAGGTGAGCGTGCTGCTCCGTGAGTTTGGCGACAACAGTGTCAATCTCAAGGTGGTGGCATGGGTGCCTGTGGTGACACAATACAACGACGACTGCGAGATTTTGGAATGTGTCTACACCACCCTCAACAAGGCGGGTATCAGCATACCGTTCCCGCAGCGCGACCTGCACATTATCCACGAATAGTGGGGGATATCATCTGAAACGCATCCTCTGCCGCCTTCTTTCCTGGGCTGCCCTCTGTTCTTCCTCCATTTCTTGGGCCCATTCGTCGTAGGCTTTCTTGGCTTTCCAATAGCCTTTGTCGGCAGCGGCTTTCAGCCATTTGGTAATCGGGCTAAAATCATGCCAATCCTTACTCATAAGAGAATAGCTGTAGGCAAGGTTGTTCATTGCCCTTACATGTCCCTGATTTGCCGCCTTTTCAAACATTTCAATGGCTTTGGTTATTTTTTCTACATCAAGATTTCCGGAAAGATATAGAAGTCCGAGGTTATACTGAGCATCGGCATCGCCTTGTTCTGCTGCCTCAAGATACCATTCCATGGCCTCTTTGATATCCTTTTCCACCCCTACTCCATTGGCATAGCAGTAGCCCAGGCTGAACTTTGCCTTGACATGGCCTTTTTGGGCGGCCTTTTTCCACATTTTCACCGCCTTGGCAAAATTCTGCCCGACACCGTAACCTTGATAAAGCTTCACGCCCTTCTCATACTGAGGCTGACCAGGAATGTTGTCAGCAAATGACACCAACGATATGGTTGCCATCATCATCATGACAACCATTTTCTTCAACAAATGAGTCTTCATCATATGCGTAATTGGTTAACTGATGTGCAAAAATAGTGTTTTTTTCTGAACAAGCCATCAAAACTTCATTTTTTGTTTTGCTTTTCACCCGCTTATTCGTATCTTCGCATTCAAAATCAAGAAGCAACAGATGAAGCAAACAAAGACACTGACCATCAGAATCGGGCACGACACCCTAGCTTTTATCTCTTCAGGCAGCGACGGAGAACCATTTTTCCAGTTATATGAAATGAAAGGCGGGATGTCTGCGGCAGCCAACCTGCGTGAGGCTTTCAAGACCCTGCCCATGCTGGAGGATTCATGGGAAAAGGCTACCGTTCTTGCCGATGTCCCCACCATGCTGGTGCCTGAGGAAGAGTTTGACCCCGCCGACAGCGACATACTGTTCTCTCACACTTTCTCAGGCTGTGAACGGGACGTGAAACTCCATTATCCGCTGGAGTCGCTGCGTGCCGTGGCGCTCTACGCTATGGAGCGTGACGTGCAAACCGCTGTCAGCGACCACTGCAAAGAAGCCGAATACCTGCCCGTTGCCCTGCCTCTCTGGCAATACCTAGGACAACAAGCGGATGGTTCACGACTGCGGCTATACGGCTATTTCCATGACGGCAAGGCAAACATTTTCTGCTTCTCCAAACAGCGGTTCAGATTTTGCAACACCTTCAGTGCCGTTCATGCCCACGACGCACAGTTCTATCTCCTCTCCACCTTCACCCAACTGGGTATGAAAGGTGACCGCGATGAGGTGATGGTGATGGGCACGACCCCACATCTGAAGTGGGTGGCCGACAGCCTGCGCCCATTCGTGAGCCGCATCATCATGGGTGATGCCCAGACGCTGCAAATCGACAACAGCATCTCTCCTGACATTCCTCTTGACGTTTGTGCTTTTCTCCAACTTGCCCAGCCATGAGAATCATCACAGGAATATACAAAGGCCGTCGTTTCGACATCCCCCGCACCTTCAAAGCGCGGCCTACTACCGACTTTGCCAAGGAGAACATCTTCAATGTGCTCAACGGCTATATTGATTTTGAGGAGTCGACCGCCCTTGACCTCTTCTCCGGCACGGGCAGCATTTCACTGGAAATGCTCTCACGCGGTTGCCGTCAAGTGGTGAGCGTGGAGTCCGACCGCGACCACTATGCCTTCATCCGGAAATGCATAGCCACTTTAGGAACCGACAAGTCGGTTGTCATCCGTGGCGATGTGTTCAAGTTTGTCAAGTCCTGCCATCAGCAATTCAACCTCATCTTCGCCGACCCGCCCTACGCGCTGGAGCGTTTGGATGAGATACCCGCCCTCATCTTTGACAGCGGTCTGCTGGCCGACGGAGGTGTCTTTGTCTTCGAGCACGGAAAGGATAAGGATTTCTCTGCCATGCCACAGTTCATTGAGCGCCGCGTCTATGGCAGCGTCAATTTCAGCATTTTCAGGAGAGAGGCCGGAGAGGCCGGAGAATCCGGGGAGGTATAGGCTCATCCCTCATCTTTCATCCTTCATCCTCTTCTGCAGATATGCCAGTTCGTTGAGGGCGAAATCGGCATTGACAGGATCATTGAGCATTTTCTTAAGTATCCGCTGCGCCTTGTTGTAAGCCTGCTTTTCTATGAGGACATAAACCTTTCTGCGTTCCAAAAAAGCGAGGAATGTGGCAATGTGCTCCTGTGGCTGCTCATCCTCCTCCATATTCATCTTCACCCCGACGATAAGATGGTCGATGGCCTCCTGCGCACGATAATCTTTACTGTTGACCAAGCAGTTGACATACTCCATGGTATATGTAATGCGGCGAAGTTTTTGGAGCATTTCGAGATAGAACAAAGCCTTGTCATATACCTTGAGTTCACTGTAGCAGAAGCCGATATTGTAGATGAGGTCATGGAATGACTGCAGTTCATTGTCGTCCATGCGGTCGTAGAAGTCGGTCATCCCAATGAAGGCATTCTCGAAATGGAGCAGTGCCTCATAATATCGCCCTGCGAGGTAGAGTTTTCTACCTCTGTAGAGCAGGTGTGCCAATCCCTCATCAGTACAATCCGACAGCAGCTTCTGCTCATCGGTCAATTCGTCGGCCTGGCCGTTTTTCTTTTTCTGTACCGCTTCTTTCCACATATAGTTGCTCTCATCCCTCTGCTGCTGTCTTGAGACATGGTCGTAAGCCATCAGCGCCGAGTTGCTCAGTTGGATATGGTGCTGTTGGTTGAATGGATGGGCGACACTGGCAGACAGTGGTATCAAGGTTGCGGTAACCCGGAAATAGTCGGTGAGTCCGTCGGAGCCCTCCTCATTGAAGGTCAGGGTAATCAACCTTTCCTCCAGCGGCATGTCGGGCATGATGACACGGAGCATGGCCATAGTCTGGTCTGCCACCCTCTTCCCGTCGGCGAACAAAGGCTGAGACAGGTCATAGGCAAGGATTTCATCACTGTCCTCCAGAGTATTGTTCCTGGCATCTGAGAATTCCAATCGGGTGGCAATGAGTCCGGTTAGTCCCAAAATCTTTTTAAGGAACAATCCCAGCGTGACATGTTCGGTCTCGTTATGTCGCAAAGAGTCATCTCCCTGCATCCGCATCTCATGCTCATGCAAGAGGAAGAGTTCGCGTTTCCATTCCGCATTGCTCACCTCGGTATCCTTGTTCTCTTCCTTTTTGCCATTGAGATGACGTGCGATGGTGTTCTGCCAGGCGAAAGCGCCTGTCATACTTTCTGTCAGTATCTCCCGCACGTTGCCTGACGAGAGCATCACTCCTGCCAGGACATGCAAATCCACTTCGTTTTTCTCCTCGTTGATGGTATAGATGATGCGATGGTTCTCAGAATTGATGTTGCACTTGTTGACCACCATTCTTACATGGTTGATTTGGTCCATCTGCACATTGAAGCAGAAGAGGTAGGCGAGGCTGGCGTATGCCGACGACGGGTCTATCCTCAGTTGGAAATGGCCGTTTTGGAAGTCAAACTGTCCGATGCGCACGTTGTTTTCCGTGTTCCAGGTCACCTCACAATGCAAATCCTGCAGGGCTTGTGATGCCACCCGTTCCATTTCCTCCGCCCGTTGTGGGTCAGCCCCTTTCCTCTTTTTCCTTCTGCGCTGGATTCCCAGCAGTTTGCCTACTGGCTTTCCCTTCCATTGTGCATAGAGCAGCAACAGCAGTACTGCCAAGGTTAATAATTCTATAGCGATTGTCATTGATTGTCCTCTAATTCTAATTATATAATGATACTCTTGCCCACCAAGCGGGCGAATTCTTTCCTCATGGCCAAGAGTTGCATCATCTCCTCCATGATTTTTGCCTTCTCCTCTTCATCGGCAGCCAATGCCAGTTGTTGCCGCAACTGTTCCACTCGGCTTTTCACGATGGCCAACCTATAGTCGAGCAGTACATGCTCTACCTGTGCGCGGAGTGTTTCCTCACCTGTCCTCACTTGGTTGTTCTCTGATAGAATATAGGTGTCCATCCCCAACTGCGTCGCCAAAGTACTCACTCTGACATCAGGATGTCGCTCGAAATGCTCCAGCAGATGGGTGTCACCCTTCTGAACAAGGACTACAGCCTCTCCAAGTATGGACTGGTAGAGAGGGGTCTCGAGGTGCAGGCCGTCCTCCTGAAGATTGTAGTAGATGAACTCAGCTACTGACAGGTCGAAACGAGCGCCGTTGTCATCCTCCAAGTCCTTGAACACCCTCTCAGCCCCATGCCTAATCACCTGTTGGATGAGCAAAGTCTCCATCGATGCTGTCATCTGACTGCCTGTGGGTGGTCCTATGGGTGTCCGCTGCGGACTGGCAGCCCTCTGCTCCTCCTCCCGCTTTTTCTGCCTCAACTGCTCCTCTCTGTCATGGCGGATGAATTTGTTCATCTCATAGATGAGCGACTGTTCCTGTATCCCTATCCTTTGCGCACATTCCTTGATATAGGTGGAACGCACGATTTGGTCGGAGATGACCGAGATGCTCTTCACGATGCTGGCGATGCCCTCAGAGCGCTTGTCAGGGTCTTTGACACCCTGCAGCAGATATCGGGTTTTGAAAATAAGGAAGTCCTCCTGATGGTCGACCACATATTGTCGGAAGTCAGCCGCCGTATGCTTTCTGGCAAAACTGTCGGGGTCATCACCGTCGGGCAGCAGCAGCATTTTGATGTTCATGCCCTCCTGGAGGAACATGTCAGCCCCCCTGAGTGCGGCATGGATGCCCGCCTCATCACCATCATAAAGCAGAACGATATGTGTGGTGAAGCGCCTGAGGAGTTTGATCTGGTAGACGCTGAGCGCCGTTCCCGAGTTGGCCACGACATTCTCGATGCCGCATTGATGCATGGACAGCACATCGGTATATCCCTCGACCATATAGACACAGTCCTCCTTGGCGATAGCCTTCTTAGCCTGATAAAGTCCATATAGTTCATGGTCTTTGTGATAAACCACCGAGTCGGGAGAGTTGACATATTTCTGCGCCACGCCTTTGGTGCGTGAGTCGAGCACACGTCCGCCGAATGCCGTCACTTTTCCGCTCAGTCCTATCCATGGGAAGATTACACGCCCGGCGAAGCGGTCGTAGAGGGAGCCGTCGTCACGCTGCACACAGAGTCCGCTTTTGACAAGGAACTCCTCCTTATACCCCCCCTTTTGCGAGGCACTGACGAGTGCGTTTCGTTTCTGCGGTGCATAACCCAAACGGAAACGTGCGATGATGTCGTCGCGGAATCCCCTTGACCTGAAATATGCCATGCCCACAGCCTGTCCGTCGGGGTCTTCATGGAGTATCTGGCTGAAATAGTTGGCAGCCCACTCATTGACGATGAAAAGGCTCTCGCGCTCACTCTCCTGTTCCCGTTCCTCATTGGTCAGTTCACGCTCCTTGATTTCGATGTGGTATTTTCGGGCGAGCCATCTCAGAGCATCAGGATACGACATTTGCTCATGCTCCATGATGAAACCGACGGCATTGCCCCCTTTTCCACAGGCGAAGCATTTGTAGAGACCACGGGCAGGCGACACAGAAAACGATGGCGTGCGGTCGTCGTGGAAAGGGCACAACCCCTTGTAGTTTGCCCCGCTCTTGCGAAGGGAGACAAACTCTGAGACGACGTCGACGATATTGGCGGCGTCCATGATTCGGTCTATGGTCGGACGGTCTATCATTGCGAATGACAAAGTTACGATAATCTTCCCATCCCACCAAGGGCACTCCGCATTAAGAATTGTTAAAGTTTTGTTGCTCCCCCATATCGTTCAAGAATTCAAAAAGTAAGGAAAATAATAAAAAATAAAACTTTTTGTCTTGTTTTAAGATAAAAAGAAGTAATTTTGCCACCGAAAATTGATTTAAAAGACTATTTATCGAGAAAAAATTCATTTCAAATTTTCACCTTCATGAGGAAACAATTCATCAAGACCTCCTCTCTGGCCGTTGCCATGGCTGTATTCAGTTCGGTGGCGGCCATGGGGCAACAGACAGGGTCCAAATCAACGGACTGGACCAAGGAACTCACTGACCGCATCGAACTTCACGGCTACGCCCAGGGGGGCTATTCCTATGACGATGCCGGTGGCAAGAACACAAGCACTTTCAATCTGAAACGGACCCTGTTTTGGGCAAAGGCGCGCGTGACCGACCGTTTCTCGTTTTTATTCATGCACGATTTCTCAAGTGTAGTACAAGAGTATTATCTTGACTACCGTTTTTCCAAGGATAATTCTCTAAGCATGAGACTGGGACAGTTCAAGCACAGTTACAGTCTGGAGAACCCCCTCTCCCCCACCATGCTCGAACTCATCGACGTCTATTCGCAGGCTGTCCTATTTCTTGCCGGTGAGGGACCCGACCCGCTCAATGGTGTGAACTATGGCCGCGACCTTGGCTTGATGGTTTATGGTGACCTATTCGACAACCACATCCACTATGAGTTGGCGCTGATGAACGGACAAGGCATCAACCGCAAGGACGGCAACTCCGACAAGGATGTCATCGCACGTCTGGAATACAAGCCCGTCAGCGGCCTTCGTCTGGTGGCATCCGCCCAGAAAGGCCGTGGTCATGCCGTGGGCACCGCAGTGTGGAACCCCGGAGTACAGGTGGGCGACAACTACCGCCGCGACCGCTACAGCATCGGAGCGGAGTGGAAGAGCAAAGACCTCAACGTGCGAGCCGAGTGGTTGGGCGGCAAGGATGGCGATGTGGGCAGCATGGGTGGTTATGTGACTGCCAGCGTCCCTGTAGCGAAAGATTTCGACATCGTGGCATCCGCCGACTACTATGACCGCAACACCGAGATGGACTATTATCAGACCAACCTGACCGGAGGCGTGCAGTATTGGTTTTTCAAGAAATGCCGCCTACAGTTGCAGTACACCCGCTGCATGAGCCATTTCACCGATGACTACAACTGGCTCCAGGCTCAGGTGCAAGTGGCCTTCTGACCAAAAGTCCAAAAGAGAACCAAACAACGAGAAAAACAATTATTTAAGGTATAAAGACATATGATCATCAAGATATTGCTCACCCTCCTTTTTCTGGCCGTGATGGTAGGAGTGGGTATTTACTCACGCAAGCAGGCCAAAACAGTAGAAGGATTTGTGTTGGGTGGTCGTGCGGTAGGACCATGGCTCACCGCCTTCGCCTTCGGCACCAGCTATTTTTCCGCCGTGGTTTTCGTGGGTTACGCCGGACAGTTTGGATGGAAATACGGTATGTCCGCCTCCTGGATTGGTATCGGCAATGCTGTTATCGGTTCGCTGCTGGCATGGATATTGTTAGGCCGCCGCACCAAACTGATGACACAGCACATTGAGAGCCGCACCATGCCCGATTTCTTCGGTACGCGCTATCAGAGCGAGTGGCTCCGCGTCGTGGCATCCATCATCGTATTTGTCTTCCTTATCCCCTATACAGCAGGCGTTTACAAGGGTATCTCCACGCTCTTTGAGATGGGTTTTGGCATCCCCTATGAATATTGCGTGGTCATCATGGCACTGCTCACTGCCCTCTACGTCATCCTCGGAGGATACAAGGCAACGGCAATGAATGATTTCGTCCAAGGTGTCATCATGCTTTTCGGCATTGTGGTGGTCATTGCTTCTGTGCTCAGTTCTCAGGGTGGCCTTTCTGCCGCTGTCGGCAAACTGGCAACCATCCCCAGTGACACCGACCCCAATGCCAACGGAATGTTGGCAGACATCTGGGGCCCCGACCCATGGAACCTTCTCGGTGTGGTGGTTCTCACCTCGCTCGGTACTTGGGGACTGCCTCAGATGGTGGGCAAGTTCTACTCCATCACTGATGAGCGCGCCATCCACCGTGGCACGGTCATCTCCACAATCTTCGCCTTCATAGTGGCAGGCGGGTGCTACTTCCTTGGTGGTTTCGGACGCCTCTTCGGCACACCCCCCACCCTTCCCAACGGCCGTCTCGACTTCGACTCCATCGTGCCGTCGATGCTTGTCACACTGCCCGACGTCATCATTGCCCTCGTCGTACTTTTGGTGCTCTCCGCATCCATGTCAACACTTGCGTCATTGGTGCTCACCTCCTCCTCAACGATGACACTCGACCTCATCTACCGCGACAAGAAGTCTGCTCCGGGTGAGGTGGAAGAAGGAAGCATCGACGACATGGTGTCGGAGAAAATCGAGCGCCGAAAGGTGGTGGTCATGCGTGTCTTGATTGTATTTTTCATCGTCATCTCGCTGATGATTGCGCTCAACCCGCCTACCTTCATCGCTCAGATGATGGGCATCTCATGGGGTGCATTGGCAGGTGCCTTCCTCGCCCCGTTCATGCTCGGTCTCTACTGGCGCGGCGTGACCAAAGCAGCCGTTTGGGCATGCTTTGTCTGGGGTGTGGGACTCACCGTTGTCAACATGCTTATCGGCAACCCCATCAACCCCATCAACTGCGGTGCCATCGCCATGCTGGGCGGTTTTATAGTGGTAGCCATCGTGAGCCTGCTCACCCCCAAATTACCATACGAGGATGTGAACAAGATTTTCGAGTGCTATCAGAAAGATTAGGAGTCTAGGAGTCTAGGAGTCTAGGAGTCTAGGAGTTTAGGAGTCTAGGAGTTTAGACAATAGATTTGCAAAAATGGAGGTACAATGTTGTGCCTATTTATCCATGAACCGGAATTTATATGTC
>JAGCXX010000199.1 GCA_017961115.1 Prevotella sp.
GCCAACGCATGGGAAGTGTGGCGACCAGTCAAGGCAGGCAAGCCAGAGAGTGTGCCCCTATGGCAGGAAGTCACCTTACCCCATTGCTATAATGCCTTGGATGCAGTTGACCCAGACGTCAACTACTACCAAGGTGCGGCATGGTATCGTACACACATCAAGGTGGAGAACCCCTATCCACAAGGCCGCACGTGGCTTGAGTTTGAGGGCAGCGGACAAAAGACCGATGTGTATGTGGGACAGCAAAAGGTGGCTTCTCATGTGGGAGGCTATGACCGCTGGCGGGTAGACATCTCGCATCTTGGAAATGGCGAGCACCCCATTGCCATACGGTGTGACAACAGCCGCGACGTGGAGATGATACCATCCGATATGTCGGACTTCAATCTCTATGGCGGACTGTACCGCTATGTGAACTTGATATACCAACCGTCAGTATGTATTGACGGAATTGATATTCTGGCATCGGACAAAAGCGTGACCATCATTCCGCAAATCTTGGGCAATATTGGTTCAGACTCAAAACTCGAGGTGAGAATCTACCAACCCGACGGAAAACTGATTGACAACCAATCGCAGAAAGGCGATGAGTGTGGACAGGCCTGTCAGGTCAACGTGAAACGGCCACATCTCTGGAGTCCCGACACGCCACAACTCTACACTTGCGAGGCAGAGCTGGTGACACCCAGCGGCCGTTCTTCTGTCAGGAAGCACTTTGGATTGCGCACTTTTGAGTTTCGTGAGCATGGTCCCTTCTTCCTGAACGGTTCCAGATTATTGCTTCGTGGCACTCACCGACATGAGGACCACGCAGGAATGGGTGCAGCCATGACTGATGACCAAACACGTCACGAACTGCAACAAATCAAGGACATGGGAGCCAACTTCATCCGGCTCGGGCATTACCAGCAGTCAGACCTTGTGCTGGACTTGTGCGACTCACTCGGACTGCTCGTTTGGGAAGAGATACCGTGGTGCCGTGGCGGTGTAGGCGGTGAGCAATACCAAGAGCAGGCCCACCGCATGCTGAAGAACATGATCACCCAGCACCGCCATCACCCCTCAATCATCCTCTGGGGACTCGGCAACGAGAACGACTGGCCAGGAGATTTCTCTACAGTCCTCGACACCATGGCCGTCCGTTCGCTGATGACTTCGCTGAATGCCGATGCCCACCGCTTAGACCCCCACCGTCTGACCACCATACGTCGGTGCGAGTTCTGCAGCGACATTCCCGATGTCTACAGTCCAAGCATCTGGGCGGGATGGTATAGCCGGAGGTTTACCGATTACCATGAGATGGAAGAACAAGCCATCAACCGCTATCCTCATCTGTTCCATGCTGAGTGGGGTGGCGACAGTCACGCCCGTCGCCATACGGAATATCCCACCAGCAAAGGTGAAATGCCCGAAGACACCGAGGCCGGCGACCGCAATGGCGACTGGTCGGAATCGTATATCGTCAGGCTTTTTGACTGGCATCTGAAAGAGCAGCAACAAATGAAGAACCTCACGGGTTCAGCCTTCTGGACATTCAAAGACTTCTCCACGCCACTCCGCCCCAACAACCCCATCCCCTATGTCAACCAGAAAGGAGTTGTGGAGCGCGACGGCACCCCAAAAGAGAGTTACTATGTCTTTCAGTCATATTGGAGCAGCAGACCGATGCTGCACATCTACGGGCATACATGGCCAGTGAGGTGGGGACATGAGGGACAAAGTCGCGAAGTGCTCGTCTACAGCAATTGCAAAGAAGTGGAACTCTTTGTCAATGACCGCTCACAGGGCAGTCGGAAGCGCAGAGTGGATGATTATCCCGCTCAAGGCTTCCATTGGGACGTGAAGTTCCAACCGGGCCGCAATGTGATAAAAGCCATTGCTGGTGATTTGACAGATGAAATCGTCATCGACTATCAGACAGCAGAATGGGGGACACCTTCCCACATCAGGTTAAGCGTGGAGGAAGAATTAGGCGACACCCTTTTGGTTCAGGCCCAGTTGTATGACGCCAATGGAGTGCGGTGTCTGGATGCCACCAACTATATCTCTTTCTCGGTGGCTGGCGACGCCAAGTTGCTCGACAACCAAGGCACCAGCACAGGTTCACGCCGCATCCAGGCATACAATGGACGAGCTTTGATACGCATCAAGCATGATGGAGTTTATGCTGTTGCGGCTTCGGCTGAAGGCATCAAGCAATCGGCATTGCTCACTAGTTACCTGCACTGATTACCAAATATGGATGCGTTGGTCAGGTGCCCGATATAGTTTCTGTCCAGGTTGAACATCGAAGAGTAATCCCCCGTCCCCAAATGATCAAAAGATGATCATCCTCTTATCCCATTGGAGTTTTATGCACAAATATAGTTTTGGAAAAGCCGATTTTTACTTTGTTCCGTTGGCTCTATATCTATGCTCTGTAATGGTGATACGGCAATCAGATTGTTGGAATAGCGTGAGAGGTAGTTAATGTCGTTTACGTTGTTAATCTTCCCGTTGGTAGGCATGGAACTAACAACTTGAGAGACAAATTCATATTCCTTTTGTGGAAACAGATTTCGCAAGGCATCCAACTTCTGTTGTGAATAGCGAATATCCACCTTTTCACCCTCAACAAAAATCAGACCGACACTGATACGCTCGGCAATCTCTGGCCGGATAACAGCATAAATGATACTATATTTCAGATTATTCATGATTGATGTTGTCGTTAAAACATTCTATATAGTTGTTCCACGCCTCAGTTAACCACTTTTCATCGAATAGTTGACTGATTTTATCCTTGATGACAGTTTGAGGCACATTCCATTCATGGGGAATGTCCTCAATGATTTCAGACCATATAAGTTTGCATTGTAAAATAGAATTCTCGTATTCCTTATTTAATCGCTCTATTAGTTGCTTAATGCAAGACCTTTGTATGCTTTGTACGATGTGGGCGAAGAGGTCTGACCAAAGGATAGTATCGGTAGACGTAAGATGAGAAAGGGGATACTCAAATGTCGCAGTATTGAAAACGCAGCCGTAGTCTATTGATACAAACTGGTCGTTCATCACATCATACATCAAGTTGGCATTATTTGCATTTCTGTCTTCGTTTGCAATCCAAAAGTCAAACAATGCGATCCTCAATAGTTGGTAAAACGTTTCTACATTTGCTGGTATTCTGGCATAGGTTGATGGTGTGATGTCAATTACACCATCCAACCATCTGCATCCCAATGATGGGGCAGAAATGCTATGCGAGAGGTTAATTCCTTCCCAATGCGTAGGTTTTATCTTTACCAGAGCGATATCCGGGGTGTTCAATTGCCAGGCTTTAGCCATTTGGGCTCCAATAAGTTCACACACTAATTTGTATGCTGTTGCCGTAGAGCGCATATATTTGCAGACATAAGTGTTTACATCTGAACACATCACCAATACGGGCTGTTCACCAGTATTGAATTGCTGCTCTATTCGTTTAACGCTATAGATTATTGGTATTGCCATGTGCCAATTTCTCTGTTTATTTGCAAAATTACAAATAAAATACTATCTTTACAAAGTTTTATCAGAAATAATGTAGTTTTTGCCACCTTAATGTGACTTCTTCTCATCAGAGAGTTTTGCGTTGTTTTTAAAGAAGCCATCTTGCTGCACATCTTTCGCATAGTCTGCATCACCAAGGCATGCCAAAGGTGAATCACCTTCATAACCAAACAAATTAATATCTGCACCATGAGAAAGCTCTTCTTGAAGACTTGCAAAATTTAATGATATGGTAATATGATTTATTATGTGGTCTCAAGGAATATTAAGACCTTTGCTGCAAAAATCTATCTGAAATGGAAACTGATCACAATTATTTTATGTTGGCGCTACAGCTGCTCGGTTCGCTGGGTCTGTTGATTTATGGTATGAAGATGATGAGTGAGGCCTTGCAGAAAATGGCGGGACCTCAGTTGAGACATATTTTGGGCAAGATGACAACCAATCGCGTGACAGGAATGTTGACGGGAGCCCTCGTCACCTGCGCGGTGCAGTCGTCATCAGCAACGACGGTGATGACCGTCTCGTTTGTGTCAGCCGGACTGCTGACACTGGCTCAGGCCATCTCTGTCATCATGGGTGCCAACATTGGTACGACCCTTACGGCATGGATTATGTCTTTAGGCTATAACGTCGACCTGACCTCTATAGTCTATCCTTTCTTCCTGATAGGAGTGATTCTGATTTACAGAAAGCGGCAACGCAATGTGGGCGACTTCCTGTTTGGCACGGCTTTCCTGTTCCTTGCTCTGGTCATGCTGAGCGGCGCCGGAAAAGCGATGGATTTGGAACACAACGGGGAAGTGATTTCGTTCTTCTCCTCGTTCGACACGTCGAGTCACCTCACCATCCTGGCATTTCTCGCCATCGGCACGCTCATCACCTGCATCGTGCAGTCATCGGCAGCCGTCATGGCCATTACCATCCTGCTTTGCTCTACAGGGGTGCTGCCCATATACTTGGGCATTGCACTGGTGATGGGTGAGAACATCGGCACGACGGCAACGGCCAACCTTGTGGCTCTTGGTGCCAACACCCAGGCTCGTCGCGCGGCATTGGCACACCTGCTGTTCAATGTCTTCGGTGTGATATGGGTACTCATTGTGTTCTATCCGTTTGTCAATATGGTGTGCCGTCTGGTGGGCTATGATGCTGCCGCTGGCGGACAGGCCACGAAACTGCCTGTGGTGCTTTCCATGTTCCACACATGCTTCAACGTCATCAATACCGCCATCCTCATCGGACTTGTTCCGCAGATGGAGCGTGCGGTCTGCTGGTTGTTGCCTGAAAAGAAGGAAAAACCCGAGAAGGAGGAATTCCGCTTGCAATACATCCAGTCGAATATTGTGCAGACACCGGAAATTGCCGTCTTTCAGGCACAGAAGGAAACTGCAGCTTTCGGCCAGCGTGTCATCGAGACGTTTGGCTTGGTGCGCACACTGTTTCATGAGACCGACCCCAAGCGTTTTAAGGAATTGTTCAGCCAGATAGAGAATGAAGAGGACATCACCGACAAGTTGGAGGTGGAGATTGCGCGCTACTTGGAGCAAGTGAGCAACGGCCACCTGAGCGACCAGACGAAAAAGAAAATCCGCCAGATGTTGCGCGAGATCAGTGAACTGGAGTCGGTCGGTGATGCCTGTTACAAACTTGCCCGGACGATAGACCGCAAGCAGGAGTCAGGCAAGGCTTTCGTCAAGCATCAGAACGAGCAGTTGCAGGCCTTCATGGTCCTCTGCGAAAGAGCACTCGGACAAATGAACACCGTGATGCACGGCCACCGTTCCGACCACGACATCCAAGAGACTTACCGAATAGAGAATGACATCAACCAGATGCGGAAACGGTTGAAGGAAGAGAACGTCTATGCCGTCAATGACCACGAATACGACTACAGCGTCGGCACCCTTTATGTGGATATGATTAACGAACTGGAGAAACTTGGGGACTACGTTGTCAATGTCGTAGAAGCCAGATTTGGAAAATAGCCGCTCTACGAACCATGAATTCATGGCAAGTTGGTGTCAACCATAAGGATTAGAATCAACAACTTGTGATTTTGTGTAAAAAAAAGTAATCGTTTTGTTTGGAAGATGATGGTATTTGGTATATATTTGCATATAACAACCAATGCTATCCATAATGACGATAAAGAGAATCCTATCGCTATTGGCTTTATTTCTGGCTTTAATGGCTTGTACAAAAGAGGAGTATAAGGAGGTGGAGAATTATACGCTTCCGAGCATCACGATGGATTCGTGTGTTGTCGCCTCAGGCAGTTCGTTCACAGCCTATATGACAGTGGACAAAGGCGAGTCATTCTTCAATCATAACTTGCAGTTGCTTGTCTATGATACAGAGGATGTGAGCAAATCACTTTCTACAATCAACGTGGAGCTCGGAAATGAGCGTGTGCAAAAAGTTCAGAAGACATTCACCGTGCCGGTTTCAAATCACGAATATGTAGTGAGCGCCGTGCTTAAAACCGACAAGAACTCATTCAAGTCAAGATCGCTCTTGGTCAGTCTGACAAACATGACCGCCGAAAGTTATCTCCACCTTTGGGGACAGCCACGTTATCTTGATGAGGTGACCATGGAAGGGCGGTCATACCCATGGAAATATGAGACAGATGAAATAGCGCTGCACTTTTCTGCCAAGAGGTATTTTGGTATTGTCGTTAAGGCGGCAATGAAAGGCCTGCCCGTAGAAGTCAGGGTCGGCAATCATATCTACCCTGTAGAATGGACCAACTTGTTGCTTTCAGGGGAAAAAGATGCTGACTTCTGGGTGAATATGACAGACATAGGACCTGGCATTTACGACGTGGCCTTGCACTGGCCTGATGCGGAACTTCCTTTGCCAAAGAAAATCCGAATACTGCCATTGAAGGCGGAAGAGGAGACCACAACGCCATTCAGCGAGTTCAACGACCTGCCTCACTTTGCCAGGGCGTCTTTCAGAATCAATGACAAGATGTACTATTACACAAAGATGGAAGACAAGATGCTTGTCTCTTGTGACCTCAACACCAAGGAGTGGACAAAACACAAGGATGTGGCATACGACATCAAGGAGATAGTGGCCATAGGCTCCAAAGCGTATGGCATCACGGAGTTGATAAAACCATACGGCGCCAGTAGCGAATCAGTACAGAATGAGTTGTATGAGTATGATTCCGAAACTGACAACTGGAAGAAAATGGCAGACTTGCCTGTCAGGGGTGAGATATTCAACATGAAGTGTTTCGCCACAGGTGGCCAAGTATATATTTGTGGCGGATACTATTCCAGCACCAACCTGCAGTTTATGGAGACATGGAAGTATGACATCTCCAAGGGCGAATGGACGAAGGTGGCCGACAGGCCTACAGGGCAGAATGTGATGCAGACGGGCAACGGTGAGACCTATGGTTACTTCATGACACCGCAAGGATTCCTCTGGGTGTATGATTCAAATAAAGACAAATGGAACAGGGAGACACAATTGACATCTGTTTACAACACCAGCAACCAGAATCAATGTCTCATCGAATATGACGGCAAACTCTTCTATGCGGGCAACAAGGACAACTCTGCCATCTACAGCTATGATTTCAACACCAAGGAATGGGAGTTGTTAGGTCTTTACGATACTGATATCATTGCCCCCTATATGCTAACAGGCACTTTCCATAAGGACAAACTCATCTTGGGGCCTGTGTTGAAAAACATGGACTATCCAGGCGCTACAAGTATGCACTTCATCAACTTTGACATCAAATGAATACAAAATCTATCATCATATCAGTGCTCTTTGTTATTGGTGCAATGACGATGGCCTGTTGCAGTAAAGATACGATATGGGAAGAGATATCCTACGGTCAGGAAGTACCTTCTTATAACAATGGCGAACTTCCCGTGACAGTGACGGTCCATAAAGACCGTGCCGACGTGACTCTCTATAAAGATTTGACAGGTTATATGTACCTTGACGGTGTGCTCATCAAGAAACTTAACAAAGAGAAAAAAGTAACGTTGCGTGCTTTGACGCCAGATACGGAGTACCATTTGCGAATCACCGCCCTGGACGGCGAGAAGGTGCTTACCAAGGACATGACGTTCAAGACACTCAAGTCGTATGCGACTGTCATAGGATGGCGCGAGATGGACCTCTATGGGTACAATGAGGAGGTGGTGTTGTTAGTCCGCCAGATGCCCGGGGGAGACTTTCTTGATATTACATGCAAGGACCAGGATTATTCCGCCGAAAATTTCCACCTCCGCCGAACTGATGCAAACGGCAAGGTGAAGTGGAGACGCCAAATAGTGGCGGAGTATGCATCTGTATCGGAGGAAGGCAACATAGCTGCCTGGATTTACGAAATGGCATACAGGGTAAACCCTGAGACAGGTGATGTATTATACAAATATTCTCGCAAAACCGATGATTATTTGATTAAGGGAGCATACGCATGCAAGGATGGTGGTATGGTTGTTGTGGGAAAGGACATTGCCACGAATCAATACTTTTTCACACGCTTAGATGCCAATGGCCAGCTGATTCATGAGAAAGAAGGTGATGTTGCCGATGAACTATGTGATGTTCATGAGATGGCTGATGGTAGTGTCGTGGCGATTGGCAGGAAAGGCGAAAAGACCATTGTAGCCATCACCTTCGATGCCGAAGGCAACGTTGTCGGAGAGCCTTCTGTCGATTCTGACAACAGGAATCTGGATTACAACTTTTACATCAAGCAGTCCATCAGAGACAAGAAGGGCAACATATACTTCCTGGGTCATGGCACAGTTATTTTTGGAGCATCTACTCTATGCACCATTGTTGTCAAAGTGGATGTGAATGGAAAGATAGAATGGACACGTACGCTGCATCATGAGCATGAGGCTTTAAATTCTACCTATATTCGCTTCATAGACGATGAAAAATTGTGTGTAATATATTCCGACAAAAGAACTTATCTGTCATTTATGACAACCGATAACGAACTGCTTCAAGACGTAGCATTCAATGCGAATTACAATGCAGTATTTGCATGGCCAGTAAATGATGAGTACACTCAGTTCAATCTGTACGACAAGTATGGCAGAATAATTCATATCGATACCGAAGGTGAATAAGAGAACAAGAATCAAGCATTGTGACCTTATTCGAGACACGGGGGTAACATCAAAAAGAAAATCTTGTGCGCCAGCAACTCCCCTCTCTTTCAAGGGGGTATGGCATGTAACTAATTGAGATTCATAAGAATAACTCCCCACCCCTTACCCCTCCCCAACTGGGGAGGGGAGCTCCATTCGGCTCACGGCATGCTCTTCAAAATCAATATACTTGATTTTGACACACTCTCCCTTTGCATTGATGATATAGATAACGCGTTGGGAAGCTTGTCTGGCAGATGACGCCGGGGGAGTACAGGGAGAAGGCAGTGGCTTCCATTCGTCACAAAAAAGCACATATTGTCCCACAAAAACGACGAAATCCATCCATATGTCGTATCTTTGCCTTGACATTGCAATACAAGCAGAAACTCAAGACAAATAGCAGATGATTATATGCCAAGCTAAAATTGAGGATTATCATACAATTGACAATAATCGATAAAGAAAATGAAAGAAACAAATTCCCCTACCCGATTCGTTTTCAACACTATCGGACTGTTCACCCGTGACAACAAGGCTACCGTTGACTTCTACACGAAGGTTTTCGGCTTCACCACCGAATGGGACGGCATCCAGCCCAATGTGGAGATGACTTTGGGCAGTATGCGCATCATCCTCTTCCCCCGTGAGGCTTTCGAGCAGATGGTCTCCCGAAAATTCCATTATCCCGAAGGCTTCAACGGTACCGTGGAACTGGCATTCGACGTGCCGACTTTCGCTGATGTGGATAAAGAGTATCAAAATGCGCTCGAAAATGGCGCGGTGTCTGTCCTTCCCCCCACCACGGAACCCTGGGGACAGCGCACCTGCTATGTGGCAGACCCTGACGGCAACCTGATTGAGATGGGGTCGTTCACGGAATAGGAGAATACAGGGCTTACACTGGATTTGTTAAATAACTGTTAAAATCATAGTTTCTCTTGACTCGTACCTTAGGGCATGCATTAATTTCGCACTCGCTTAGCAAAATTGCATCATATGAGTGCAGAGCCAAACTTGTTTGAGCTTTGCCGAGTATGAGCAGTTTTTACAAAACATCGCGCGACCATGAGTTATAAAACGAAATTAAAAATCGGAGAGTTCTCACGTTTGATGCAGGTCACCGTAAAGACCTTGCGTCACTATGAGCAGAAGGAATTGCTATTGCCTGACGAGGTAGATGAGTGGACGGGTTACCGCTACTACAGCATCGACCAGATGCAGAAACTGCAAACCATCCGCGACTTGCAACAACTCGGTTTCTCGTTGGATGAGATCAAGGAAATGTTAGAGGGCGACTCACATGTTCCAAGCATACGTCAACTGACTGAGAAAATCAAGGAAACGGAAATGCAGCTGAATCAACTCATAGCTCGCAGAAACCGACTGCTCGATTGGAGGAACGCTCGCAAACAAATGAAGAAAATGGAAAAATTCAGCATTCAGTCACTGCCCGAAATCATCGTTGCAAGTCATCGTGAAGTCATTCCTGACTTTGCAGCCATCGGTCCCATGTGCGTAGAAAAAATCGGTCCCGAGATGCAGCGTCTCGGCTGCAAGTGTCCTGCTCCAGGCTATTGCTTTACAATAGAACACAACAAGGAATACACTCCTACGGATATCGACCTTGAGTATTGCGAACAGGTGGAGGAGATGGGTACTGACAGCAGCATCATCCAATTCAAGCGCCTGCCTGAAGTACCCAAGGCCTTATGCATGAAGCACGTCGGACCCTACGAACGCTTCTACGAGTCGTTTACCGAAGCTTTCCGCTATATCGATGAGCATGGCTACAAAGTGGTCGGCCCGCATCGCACCTGTTATATCGATGGTGTATGGAATCAAGAAGATCCTGAGAAATGGCTCTCCGTCATTCAGATACCGATAGAGTAGTTTTTCATCCTGACCGCCTCACATTGAATGGGGCGGTCGGGACCATCAATTTTGTATAAGATATACGATCATCTTTCAAAAGAGGACCGTCCCCGTAATTCCAAAAGTGACCTAGTTGCAAGGCTTGTTTCTTGATTTCTCTTGGTGATTGTTTTTTTTCATCGTATATTTGCAACAGGAAATCAAAATGCTGAAGCCGCATCAAGATTTCGGACTATTCCATTGACCAAAACGACAAATCGTTCTCTTCATGAAACACTATCACATTAAAATAGGGAACTGGTTTTTGATAGACGGGAAACCGAGACCTGTAACTCGGCTCGACCGACAATATGTGCTTGCACAGCAATCTACAGAACACCCCAATAGCTTGAAGTTTAATTCTGGACTTGTAGAACCTATGAAAATAGACAAAAAATTGATAGAACATAGTAACCTGAGGAATATGAGTAATGAAGAAGACAACTTCTATGATTCCTTAAGGCTTAAACATGAAACTATATTTTTGCCCTTTGTCATCAGATTCGACTATGGGGCTGATGAACCTTGTGAAATCACTTTCCCTTTGGGGGACAAGGTGAAATTAAAATATATACATCGATTACAGCAATTCATATATGCTGTGACTGGTGAAGAAATGAGAATAAGGATGGTGTTTTAGTATTTTTGCTTCGCAAATAGACTTAAAAGGGCCGCGGCACAGATGATGCCACGGCCCTTTGCGTTGATGTTGCTAACTATTTACGAACTAACTATTTCACGACTTTCTTGCCGTTGATGATGTAGATACCGCGCTGGGTAGCCTGACTTACTCTTACGCCAGAGATGGTGTAGATGGCACCATTGTCCTTGCTGTCTAACGTCTGGATATCCTTCACGCCAGTGTCGGTTCCTTCGACTACGGTCATCACGCCAGCATTCAAGCCATTGGTGAAGTCGATGGTGATGGTGTAGGTCTTGTCCCACTCGAAGACACCCTTGCCGTTTTCGTCCAAACCTTTGAAGCTGACATTTCCGTCACTCTCTCCAATCTTCAGATAATCATTGTCGGTGGTGATGGCATAGTCGGTGTTGGGAACGAACTCGATACCCCAGTTGGGCTGTCCGAAGAACTTGTAGTTGCACCAGTTGTCCCACATCTCCACACCGCAAGTGACAGTGTAGCGGTAAATGTTGGGCTCAACCTGAGCTACAGGGATGTCCACCATCGCGCCTGTGTTCCAACCTGGTGCGTCGGTGTTGACATTCGGACGGCCGATACCCTCTCCGATAATCCAAAGTCCACCCTCGTTGATGGTGGCGGGAGCACTCATCGTGCCCGGGAATATCTTCAGGAAGTTCTTGCCTTCCATCAGTACAACGGCATATTTCCCACTGATGGCATTGAACTGGAACTTGCCGTTGCCCAAACTGGTGGCGAATTGATTGTCGGTGTAGATGTTGTCGATATCAAAATCAGGTGCGGTCAATGTGAAAATGTCACCCTTGTTCAACTCCACATCAGCAAAGTAGTTATCACCGCTGGAAGCCATCTCAGCACCATTGTATGTCGGTTTGGGAGCAGAAGAGGCATTGAACTCTACGGTAATTTTTCCTGGTACAGCCACAATGTCATTGACCGGGTCGCCAGCCACGAATCCGTTGAGGTCGATGGTCAGTGTGACCTTGTCGCCCTTGCCCAGAGGCACGGGTCCGGAGAAGATGTTGCCGTCGTCGCCGCCACGCTGGTAGGTCTCGTTGCCGTTCTCGTCGTACACCCATTCACCCTGTGGCGTATTGATGTAGAAGTAGTCGTTTGGCTCCATGACGAGATCCTCGCCGTGGAACTCCGTACCCCATCCATACTGACCGAAGAACTTAAAGTTGACACCTGTGATTTCCTCACCATAGGTGAACGATATCTTATACACATTCTCACTTACCTGGGCTACAGGGATGCTGTTGTTGAGCGATGCGCTCCAGTTGGAGTTGTTTAATGCTGCCGTAGGTTGGCCGATGCTGGAACCGATAATCCACAAAGCCTTGTCGTTGGTGAACGTGCCAGGAACCTCATAAGTTCCAGGGATAATCTTCACATAGTTCATCGTCGGCATCAGCAAGACAGTGTAGTTGCCGCTGACAGCATTGAACTTGAACTTGCCGTCGCCCTGATTGGTGGCAGCGAATTCATCCACATAAGCGCTGTTGATATCCATATCCACAGAAGCAGTGTTGCCAAGAGTGAATTCTCCACCTTGTGTGAGGGCCGCATCAAAGTAGTAGTTGTTGCCAGCCTTGGTCATGTTGACACCGTTGAAGGTGGGGAAGTCGGAAGGTACATACTCCTCGTAGTCGACTGTCAACTTGCCAGGAGTCACGTTCATGTCGATGGTGACGATGAGTTTGTCGCCATTGCCAAAAGAAGCATTGCTCTGCGAATAGAGGTTTCCGTTGTCACCACTGGCGCCGTCCTGGCCACCAACATAAAGATACGGATTCTCTTCCATCCAGATATTGCCCTCACCTGTTCCGGGAAGGACATCACCGCCCCAATTCTTTCCCTTGAAGAACTTGAAGTTGACCTGGGCGTCGGCGTTCAGTTGCTGTCCAAAGACGAGTGTGAGTCGATAAACATTGGGTTCCACCTGAGGAACTGCCACATCGGCGCCCCCCTGCCAGTTGATGCGATTTGTCACATAACTGGGGAATCCTATGTTTTCGCTACCATTTATGTACAGCGCCCTGTTGATGTCCCAGTTGGCAAATGCCGACTCAGGATTGTCGTCAACCTGCCTGTATTCGACATTGATGTACTTCTTGTCGGGATCGGCAGTAAACCAATAGGCATAGTCTGCCTGTCCATAGGCCTGGAAGGTCCATACATCCCCCGACTTGTGTGTGAAGAAGTCGGGCATGACATACCATGATTCGTCGGTGCCGGGAAGGATATAGTCCTGTCCCTTCACCAATGTACCGTCATAGCCCCTTGAGCCGTCTATGACAAGTTCTGTCTGTGCTTGCACAGCAGTGGCGCTTGCGAATACTGCGATTGCTACGCCTAATCGAGTAAACCATTTTTTCATAATGTGATGATTTAGGTGAATAATAATAGTTTATAGAATATAATGATTGTTCAGTTTTTCAATTCCTTCCTGCCCTGGCTGATATAGATGCCCGGACGGGAGGGCGAAGAGGTTCTTACCCCAGAGAGTGTGTAATAATAAGGATTGTCGCCATGTGCCGACTGCGACCTCATGGACCGAATGCCATTGGTCTGGTCGGTATTCATCAGTACCGAGACGGCAGCACGCGGAGGAAGCAAGATTTGGTTGTATCGGTTCACGCCATCGGTGATGTTCACCCTGAGCATCCTGTTGTTAGAGTTGTAGAAAATCACGGCCAGCGAGCCATCAGGATTTCGGAATGCGGAGTAGGTCACACCATCATACCACCACCCTTCCGTTGCGATGCGGAAAGCCCCAGGACGGACAACAGCCGACAAGTGGCATATGACATAATAATGGGAGTTGAGCGTATACGACTTATAGTCGTTGGCTATGTCGATGGCACCGTAGCAAGTCTGGCATCCGCCATCCAGGTTGGGTCCCCGCTTCATGTCGAGCATGAAATTCCATACGATGGCACCTCTGCAATGCTTGTTCATGGTATGCAGACCTATATTCACCATGCAGTCGGCCAACGAGGAGTCGAGGTTGCGGCCATTGTTCCATGTGCCTATCGAGGCTTCCGTGAAAATCAGTTCCTTGTCAGGGTAGAGGTCATGGATGACATTCAACTCGTCGCTGTTGCCGCCATAGTTGTGATAGGCGGCCCCCACAACGAGTTCCTTGCCCTCAAACTCCGTGTTCTCAAATACTTTATAAATTTTTGCCGGATACTGCTGCTCACTTTCCTTGCCGTCGTAGTTGTAGTTGTGGTCGAACAGGTAAATCTTTGTGTTCAGGCCCGCTTCCTTGAAAGCCGTTGCCATACGTTTCACAAAACTGGCTTCTTCATTCCATGGCATATAGAGAGAGGCACAGTTGCCGGGATTCAACGGTTCGTTCTGAGGACTGACCGCATAGATATTGATACCCTCGTCGCGCATCGCCTTGATAAACTTGACGAAATAGTCGGCATATGCCTTATAATAATTGGGAGCCAGGTGGCCATCTGTCCAACTGTCGTGTGCCGACAAGTTGTCGAGGCTTTTCACCTTCATCCACCGCGGACTTGTCCATGGAGCGGCAATGATTTTGAGAGCCGGGTTGATAGCGAGGATTTCCTTCAGCACGGGTATCACATAGTCGGTCTCATCGGAATAAAGGCGGAAATGGCGGAGCAAGTCATCCTGAGGTCCCTTTTCGTCGCAAAGGGAATACTCTGTACTCGAGAAGTCGTTGCAGCCAATGGAAATTCTGACATAGGACACGCCATAGCCCTCGCTCGGAGAGAATGTCTTTGTCAAAAGTTCTGCACGGTCTTCCTTACTCATCTTGAGCAGGTTGTAGCTCGACGAATAGGTGATGGCGAAGCCGAATCCGTCGATTGACTGGTAGGTTTCTGATGGTTTCAGGACAATAGCACTGCGGACATTGTCGCTCTTCTCACCCGCCAATGTCGTCATGGTCAGAGAATATGTGCGTGAGCCGTCGGTGGTATATACCAGCCCTTCCTGTGCCGTCGCCTCAAAAGGCAACAGCGCAGACATCAGAAAGATGGCAAATAATCTTAACTTCATATCGTTGTTTGGTTGATTAAAACTATTCTTCGCCTTCTACTTGCCACCACTTGAAACCAAGGTCGCTGCTTGGCACATAAGTTTGGGCCTTGTAATCAGGCAAAGCGACATGCACCGTATAGTTGCGGCGCAATTCCAGAGGATGGGAAACCCATGTGCGCGAGACCTCGTCGTTGAGAATGATGACCACCAGCACCACACTTCCTTTGCCAATCTTTCCATATTCCGCCGACAGATGGGGGATGCTGAAATGCATCTGGCTGTATCGAACGCTGGTGTGCGTGTCGAGACTGCCGTCGGAAGCGGTGCCGTAAGCACTCACGGGATGGATTTCTGCGGAATGTCCACCATGCTCATAACGCACCACCGGATTGAATGGGCGGCTCACGTCAATCAGAGGAGCCTTGCTGCCGTCGGGCATCAGTGAGCGGTCGGCCTCTCTACCCACAGCATAATTGAGGTCGACGTCCTCGCTGTAGAAAAGATACATGTTTCCAAAGGGAGCCTGAACCTTGGTGCCTGTCACGGTGATGTCGAGCGACGTGACGGTTTTGGGTTCGGGGGCTGGTCCATCGTCATCAGAGCCATTGCAGGATGTCATCACCAACAAGGCAACAAGAAGGCCTGAGAAGAGAAAAACTCCCCTCAAACCATTTCTTGTATGTCTCGACGTGTTGGGCATTGCCATGTTATTCTCGTCCGGGTATAGGGGTGAAGGTCTCTGTCACGGGTATGGAGAGATTTCCATATCCGTCAATTGTGAAGACCTCAAACTCATAACCCTGAAGTTCAAGGCCCGTCACCGTGTACTCGGTCACCACCTCAGGGATTTCTATCGTACGCATGTCGGTGGCTGTCTTTTTCACCACAATGCGCATTGATTTGATGAGGTGGGTCTCGTCAACGATGTCCCACATCAGCGTCAGGTTGCCAAGTTCTGGAGACACGGCTCTCAGGTTGCGGACGGCAGGAGAATAGGTCGGGATATTTTCCAGATACTCCTTGTAATTGCTGTCCATGTCCTCGCATGAGGTGCTTGAGACAAGCACCAGGCAACTAATGGCTATTAAATATATCAGTCTTTTCATGATGATTGTTGTTTTTGTCACTGATTATCTTTTTCTGCGTGGAACATTTGAGGTCTGGCCTTCTTTGGCAGCCAGTTCCTCGTGCGACACGAGAATCGAACCATAAAGGTTAAGTTCCGACATACCTGCGATATTACGCTTCGACAGGTCCCAGTTCTCCACCATGCGCACACGGATGTATCGCACGGAGTCGGTCATGGCATCCAACTCCCATTCGTGGCCGTCGATGGCATACTGATAGCTCTCATTGGTAGGCATATACACATTCTCGTGGCCGAAATAGGAAGGATTGGTCCAATAGATGGGCAATGTGCCAGCGGTGGAGTTGGACGAGATGTCGCAGTCCTTGATTAGGAACCACCCATCTTCGTCAAGCGTCATGGAACCGAACAATTTGAACCGTTTCAGGTTCTGCGGCTGATAGTAGAAATAGTCGTCGGAAACGCCACTCGTCTGACCACTTGCCCCAGAGTAAGGCTGGTTGTCGTAGGTATATGCCCGCTGCCATGCTTTCAGTCGTGAAATGGACACCACTTGGTGCATGTCGATGACGATATCCACCTGATCGGTATCCCAAGGTATGGAAGAACCATATGACACACTGGAGTTGTCGCAGTCCGTACCACAGTAGTTCTGGGTGTTGGTGGTGTTGCTGTCGACAATGCCGTCGAAAATCGCCTCATTCTTGTATTCCCATGCAGGCTGCAGTGTAGTGAGTCTGGGCACGAGCGTCCACACGAACTCCTTGACAAGGCCATGGGCAGGGTCGTCGTACTCCAAGAACTTCAACGACTCCTGCTCAGCAGGCACATTCACATTCGCTGGGGTGCTCTGAGCGGTCTTGTTGCCAGAGGAATCCTCTACGCGGTAAGTCACCTTGTAGTTGCCAGCAAACATATTGCGGATGTTTGCCTTGGCATTTTTCTGCTTGCTGCTCAGATAGCGCGTGCGGGTCACACCCTCAGCATCTGTGTAGTCAACCACGACATACACGATTTTCGCCGCACTCTTCACGGTGATATCGTCTGCCTTGGAGTCGGCTCCCACAGGATTCTCCCATGTCACGGCAAGACCACCACAGATGGGATTAATCTCCAAATTATCCTTAATCACGTTGATAAACGAGCGGCCAGGCTGCACATTGATGACGGCCGAGCCAGTCTCACCTCCCCATTTGTCGACTGCTGATATATATATAGGGTAGGTCTTGGTCTCGTCAGCCAAACCGTCAATCTCAATCTTGTTGTCATAAATGCTCGTCGTGCGGAAGACATCCTTTCCCAGCGAATTGGTGTAGGCCGCCTTCACATAGAGCAAATCGCTGTTGCTGGGGGGTGTGAACTTGATAATCGCTCCTCCCATAGTAGCCTCATAAGACAGGTTTGTCGGAACTGAAAGAGAGGTATCCTCCTCGTTGCAGTTGGTGAACGACATTGCCATCAGCAGACAGCATAAGGTCAATGCCCAATATTTAGTCTTTCTTTCCATGTCTATTCTCATTATATGGTTATCAGTTTCTTCACATCATCAATATCCGGGATTCTGAACCAAATTGGGGTTCTTGACCATCTCATCGGTAGGAATAGGCCAGAGGTAGTTGCGAGTGGTGAACACATGGAGCAACTCAGGGTCTTGAACGCGCTTGTAGTATTCTGCTGCCGAAGTGGCATCCGAATTCCACTGCCAGATGTTGGTGTTGAAGTATTTGGAACCCTCAAGCCAACGACGGACGTCATCGTTGCGGTAGCCCTCGAATGACAGTTCCACGGTGCGCTCCTGCTTGATAATCTCCCGCATGCCATCCTTGGTCAAGTATTTGTTGGCGTGCTTTGCATTAGCCCAAGACTCCTCGACCGTGGGAACGCCCGAACGGGCACGGATGGTGTCGAGCAAGGCAAGTATCTCACCCTGGCGCTGCTCTCCATATACCTCGTTAAGACATTCAGCATAGCTGAGCATCATCTCGTTGTAACGGATGATAGGCCATGCATAACGTGTAATGGTGCCGTTGCCCTGAGTGTCGGGGTGCATCAGTTTGCGGAGGAACACACCTGAGGTGGGCACGTCGATATCGTCGTGGGTCTGTCGTCCGTTGGCTTCCTGATAGCGCATCTTCAGGTTGTAGAGCGTGCCGTAGCCGCGAACCCTCGAGCGGTCGAAACCAATTGAGGCATAGAAACGCGGTTCCCTGTTCATGAACATATATGCAGTCTGCTCACCCACCTGCGCAACGGTGCTGTGGTCGGCTGTGATGGTGACCACTGAGTCGCGGTGCTCATAGTCGAATGTGGGATCCTCATCCATCGGGAGACCGTTTTGGGTATAGAAGAACTCCGTGGCATTAAGGGTAGGCCCAAACCACTGCCATGCATCACCTGTGGACGAGGCAGCCGAACTCTTGTAGTTGATGGAGCGCTGTACCTCATGCCAACTGACCACTTGGTTGGTGGTGCGTGAGCAACCCCAAATCACCTCCTCGTTCCACTTCGATACCATTGCATACTGATAGTTGTACATATAGGGAAGACGGATGGAGTCGTTTCTGAAATTGCGGGCGTCAACCGTCTTCGAGTAATCAGACGACGGGTATTTGAACAGATGGATGTTGGAAGAGCGGCACAAGTCCATCGCTTCCTCATAGGCTGCGAGGGCACGCTGCCACTTCTGCCTCTCCAATTCGGTGTTGCTCTGTGGGAAAAGTTTCGTTCCGTCTTTGTTCTCCAGCGAATAATAGAGAGGATTGTTGTTGAACAAGGGGCTGGCGGCATAAAGCAGCACTTTCGCCTTGAAGCAACGGTTGATCACCTTGTCTATCCTTCCCAACTCCGAGGTGTTGATGATTCTCATAGGCAATGCATCGACCGATTCATCGAGCATTCTCACTATATAGTTCACCACGGTGTCTACCGGTTCACGGGCTTGCTGGTTGGCCTTGTCGGACACATCAAGGGGAGTCTCCTCACGGATGAGAGGAATGGCTCCATACTGTGTGAACAGCAGGAAGTGGTAATAGGCGATTAGGAATTTCACCTCCCCACTCCACCGGCTCTTCTCGCTCTGCGTCATGTCAGGCACACGGTCGATGTTGTTGAGGAAGGTGTGGCATATGCGGAGAGGGATGAACAACGACGCCTCACAGGGAGCATGCTCACCCCAACTGCCTCCCCAGTCGCCATACCAGAAGCTCATGATGGGCTGGTCGGCACTGACCTTTCCCAAGACGGCGTTCTTGCCGTCGGTCACTCGGTTGATGCTCATGATCATCTCATCGCTCATGCCGAGAAACGAGTAAGTGTTGTCGTACTCAGGTATGTAGTGGTAGCAGGTAGCCAAAGCCCTGTATGCCGTCTCCTTCCTGTTGAAGAGCGCGGAGATTTCCTGAGTGTTGTCCGGCACCACGTCCAAATAGTCAGAACAACCACTTGCGGAAATGGCCAGAACCCCAAACAATATGTATTTTACAAACTTTTTCATATTCTTATTCTTTTTGATGACACTCATCAGAATTCCAAATTCAAACCAACATTGAAAACTCTCTGGGTGGGATAGCCAATACCATAGCCACCCATCTCAGGATCCCATAACTTGAAGTCGCTGAAGCAGAAGAGGTTGTTTCCTGATGCGAAGAAGCGCAACAGGCTCAAGCCCAGTTTCTTTGCCTTCTTTTCCGGCAGCGAGTAACCGATTTCCATCGTCTTCAGTCGCAAGAACGACCCATCGCGCAGCCACCATGTAGAGTTCACAGTGTTGTTGGCTACACCAGCCGTTGAGAGGCGTGGCCAGAAGGCATAGGGGTCAGGATTCTCCTCACTCCAGTAGTTGCCTGCCACCAATTTCAGCGCATTGCGGTGATTGGCCAGTGGCTCAATCGATGATGGCTGGATGAAGAATGATGAATGTGCGGAACCCTGGAAGAAGAACGACACGTCGAAATTCTTGTAACCTGTAGAAGCACCGAATCCATAGACAATCTCCGGGTCGGTAGGATAGCCAATGGCAACCATGTCTTTCGAGTTGATGACGCCATCATTGTTGATATCCACATATTTGATATCACCCGCCATGTAGGTAGCTCCTGCCACCACTTCCTGGCGAGGACTGTTCTCCACATCGTTTTGGTCGATGAAAAGACGCTCTGCCACATATCCCCATTGCTGGCTCAGGTTGTAACCGAACCGGTTGCGCCAAGGCTCAGGATAGATGAGGTCGCCTCCACGGATGTATTTGCTGGTGGTGTAGGTGTAGTTGAAGCGAGTCTGCAACCACCACTTCGGAGTGATGCTCCAGTTGATGTCGCATGAGGCGTCGATACCCTGCTTGCTGGTCTTGCCCATGTTGGCATAAATATCGGCCGTGGCACCCATGCTGAGAGGCACGCTGCCCATCCTCTGGTAGATGTCGTCGCGGTTCTCACGGAAATACTCTACCTGAACGGTTGCCTTGTGCAAGATGTCCATCTCGATTCCATAGTTCTGCATCTTAGCAGCCTCCCAGCCAATCTTGGAGTTGGCATAGCGGTTGATGGAGTATCCGTTGTAGGTGACGTCAAAGTCCTGTCCCCAAGTATACCCCTGACCGCCGTTGTTGGTATTGACATCGGCAAGATAATAGAAGCGCTGGCTCGTCGACATGATGTTGTCATTACCAACCAGGCCATAACTTGCCTTGAACTTGAACATCGGGAATATCTTCTTCAAAGCAGAATTCTCCCAGAACTTCTCGTTGGAGATGATATAGCCTAAACCAATAGACGGGAAGAAACCCCAACGGTGGTTTCGGTCAAACTTCTCCGAGCCATTGTATCCGAAATTGGTCTCAAGATAATAGCGCTCGCCATAGCTGTAAGTGAAACGGCCTGACAGGCCCAGCGTGCGGATAGGAAGCGAACCGAAAGCGCCACCCTGATTGCCAAGCAACTGCTCCTTCATCTGTCCTACCAACATTCCGCTCACACCATGCTTGCCAAACTCACGGTTGTATTGCAAGGCTACCTCGAAATAATAGGAACTGCTTGTCGACAGGCTCTGCGATGGGTTGCTCAGGCGGTCGGTACCTTCCTGCACCTGGTCCAGGTTGTATTTCGTGCCCAACTCGCTCACCTCGGTCTTCAGAGCATAATAGAAAGGAGTCATCGAACGGGTGTTGGTATTGGAGCCCGTTGAAGTGAAAGAAGCCAGACCACGAGCCGAAAGTCCCTCGGTAATCATCTTCAGGTCCTGTTCGATGGTGAAGATGGAGTTGCCCGTATAGGAGAAAGCATCAGAATAGCCCACCATCATCTCGGCATAGGGGTTGGGATAGCGTACACTTCCCACATTGTTGCCATAGAGCACATGCTCGGCGTAATACCATGTGTTGTCTATCGACTTGTCGTAGTAAGCCGGGAAGTCAACAGGGTTGGCACGCATGATTTGGTCGAATAGGTTGGAAGTGGATGCAGCCGGAGTGTTGGAACGGTCAAGGAGGGTATACACCTTGACTGCAGCCTTCGTCGTCTTGGTGAGGTTCACATCAATGTTGGCTCGGATGTTGTAGCGGTTGATGCTGATGTTGTTGTTGTAGTTGTTCACCGACGGCACTTTCAGCAGACCGTTCTCATGGGTGTAGGCAGCCGAGAGATAGTACTGAGCCACCTCACCTCCACCCGAAGCCGTCACTGTGGCTTTGTAGTTCAGGGCAGCATCCTTGAACATCATTCCATACCAGTCGACATTGGGATAGAGCATCGGGTCCACGCCATTGCGCGTGTTCTCAATCTTCTCCATCAGATAGGCATCGCTTGCCACACCTTGTATATCGCGTGTGCGTATCGCATAATTATATAGGTTCATGTATTCCACGCCATCCACGAATTCCAAAATCTTCGTCGGTGTGGAAATCTGGGATTCCAGTCGTCCTGTAATCCTTAATTTGCCCTTCTTTCCAGATTTCGTTGTCACAAGGATGACGCCATTGGCACCCTTCGAACCATAAAGGGCGGTAGCGGTGGCATCTTTCATGATGCTGAAACTGGCAATGTTCTCAGGTTCCAGTCGGGCGAGGTCCTCTGTCGACATCTCAATGCCGTCGATGAGGATGAGCGGACCAGCCAGCGAACTCTCTAGACTGCTCACACCACGGATGAAGAAGTTGGCATTGTCCTTGCCAGGCTCACCCGTTCGCTGATAGGATACCACACCAGCGATACGTCCAGCCATGGTGTTGGTCAAGTTGGTACTTGGCGTACGCAACTCTGAAGGATTGATGGTCTCGATAGAACCAATCACAGAGTTTTTCTTTTGTCTCGAAAACGCCACGACCACCATTTCATCAAGGGTGTTCTCGTCTTCCTGCATAACTAAGTTAATCTCTGTGCGGTTTCCCACATACTCCTTCTTCGTAGCAAAACCAATGTAGGAGAATGTAATAGAATCAGAGGATTCGGCATTCAGCGCATATTTTCCATCAATGGAAGTGACGGTTCCGCTTGTCTCCTTACCTTTGATTACCACAGTGACACCAGGCATCGGTGTGCCTTCTTTGTCAACAACAAGTCCTTTCACGATGTGCTGGGCGTCGACTGGCAACGAGCCAACAACCAACAGCAAGACTATCGTTAAGAACTGTCTCAAATGATTTTTTCTCATTGAATAGGTTTTTATGGTTATGGTTTATGGTATTGACAATTTTGCTTATTGCATTTTAGGTCGGTTTCTCGATGCAAAAATAATAAAAACTAAAACACATCATTCTTTGAAAAAATAAAAAGTAGATTGGTAACGAAGGTGTTTTTCTTTATAATACTAATAATCAATGATTTACAAAAAGTGCACAAGAGCACAAAAGTAGATTTTAAAAAGGCTGTTGAGCGGTGCCAATTTGCTTCACAGCGTCCTCAAACTCGTCTCTCGGACCAATTGCAGCGTTTTTCACGGTCGAGCGATAGTTGTAAATGGTGTGGACGGAGTAGTTGAGGAATTCTGCAATCTTCGAGCTGTCGGTGATACCCATTCTTATCAACGCAAATATTCGCAGTTCGGTAGTGAGTGAATTTGAATTTGGTGGTGTGATTCTGTATTCAGGCAGGAGAAGGGCATTGAACTCCTCAATGAAAGTGGGGATGATATTGAGAAACGCCACATCAAAATTGCCCAGCAACTCGTTGCAGTCTTTCGACTTCATCTCGCGCATCTTGCTCGGCGACAAAAAAGATGAGAGTTGTCCGCTCTTCTGTTTCTTCAACACTGTAGAGCGAAACGCCTCTATCTTCGTGATATAATCCGAACACAGCGCGAGGAAGTTCCCCAGATAGACCTCTTTCATGCGGTTGCTCTCGTTGAGCAGGTTGTAGCTCTCATGCAGTTTTTTTATCGTTTGCTGCAACTCATTGTTCAACTTGGTGAGTTCCTGGTTGTTCTCATCCAATTCCCTACGAGCCACCCTTAATTTGCGCATCTGCCGGATGACATACAAAACGGCTATTCCGAGGAGCAGGGCAAGAACACCGACAAGGAGCAGCATGACGCTCAGCTTGTGGTTTTGGTTGTTGGTCATCTGTTGGTAGTTGTGTGCGATGTTGTTGAGGATGTCAATGCTCTGCAGGTTTCGAAGCGGCGAGCTGTATTGCTGCAATCCATCCTGTGAGATATTGATGAGAAGATACGAACGTTTCACATCGCCGTCCCCACTAAGCATGTCGGCAAGTGTCCATAGCGATGCCTGGTCTTTGATGGAATGTCGGAGATCTCCAATTGCCGACCTGATGAGCCATTGCTTCTCTTTCTCTTTTTCACCCAGCCCCTTGTAAATCAATGAGCGGAAATAAGCCACCTCGGAATATTTCTTCGACAGCGAGTCGATATGCTCAAGCCTCTTGTCGCTGTATTTGAGTGCCGCCTCATAGTCCTGTTGGTTGCGTGCAAAGGTCTCAAGCGTCTCCAGGTAGATGTCGCTCTCAGGCAACTTGCTGTAGTATTGCTGGAGCAAGAAACGATACTGACCGGCTTTGTCGAGATATCCGGCATTGATTTCACTGTCGTGAGAATAGTATCCCGCCTCCCCATACACATGTCTGCAGGCATCGTAAAAAAGAGGCAAAATGCTGTCGGGCAAATGATTCTCATCAATCTTCGAGATGATGTTTACTGCTTCAAGGTATGAGCCAGTCTTTGCATAATATTGCGCCTTGAGCAGTTTCATTCGTATGATGGTGCCTTGGTTGCCACTCTGCTCAGCCAATTGCAGATTGCGGTTAATATATAAAGTGGTGGAGTCGTAGTTGAATTTCGAATAAGCCTCGATGAGTTTGTCGGTCAGGGAAATCTCTTCAGCCAAACTTCCA